>NZ_CBFHAZ010000007.1:0-112302 GCF_965653655.1 Pseudomonas onubensis
CGAAGGCGGTGGGTCAGCTATGAATGTGTTGACTGACCCACCGCTTTCGCGAGCAAGCCCGCTCCCACATTGGTCATGCAGCGTGTTGACGAATGCTTTCCAGGCCCCGCCCGGCAGCGGGCACTAGGCAAGCGCTCCGTCAGCCGCTACATTGGCCGACTTGCGCCTGCCTTTCAGGCCAACCTGTCACCCCTTATTGAACACACGGAACCTGCAAAACCCCATCATGGACCCTTCCCCTGGTATCACCCTCGCGACACTCTTCGCCGACTTCGGCATGATTCTTTTTGCACTGATCCTGGTACTGCTCAACGGTTTCTTCGTTGCGGCGGAATTTGCCATGGTCAAGCTGCGCGCCACCCGGGTCGAGGCCATCGCCCACAAGAACGGCTGGCGCGGGCAGATCCTGCGCACCGTGCACAGCCAGCTCGACGCCTACCTGTCGGCCTGCCAATTGGGTATTACCCTCGCCTCCCTGGGCCTGGGCTGGGTCGGTGAACCGGCCTTTGCGCACATCCTCGAGCCATTGCTGGGCGCCATCGGCGTGCAATCGCCTGAAGTGATCAAGGGCGTGTCGTTCTTTGCCGCCTTCTTCGTGATTTCCTACCTGCACATCGTGGTCGGTGAATTGGCCCCCAAGTCCTGGGCCATTCGCAAACCCGAGCTGCTGTCGCTGTGGACGGCGGTGCCGCTGTACTTGTTCTACTGGGCCATGTACCCGGCGATCTACCTGCTCAACGCCAGCGCCAACGCCATCTTGCGTATCGCCGGCCAAGGCGAGCCTGGCCCGCACCATGAGCACCATTACAGCCGCGAAGAACTCAAGCTGATCCTGCACTCCAGCCGTGGCCAGGACCCAAGCGACCAAGGCATGCGCGTACTGGCTTCGGCCGTGGAAATGGGCGAGCTGGAAGTGGTGGACTGGGCCAACTCCCGCGAAGACCTGGTAACCCTGGACTTCAACGCCCCGCTCAAGGAAATCCTTGCGCTGTTCCGCCGCCACAAATTCAGCCGTTACCCGGTGTATGACGCTGATCGCAACGAGTTTGTCGGCCTGCTGCACATCAAGGACCTGCTGCTGGAACTGGCGGCCCTGGACCACATTCCCGAGTCGTTTAACCTGGCCGAGCTGACCCGCCCGCTGGAGCGCGTATCACGGCACATGCCGCTGTCGCAGCTGCTGGAGCAGTTCCGCAAAGGCGGCGCGCACTTTGCCCTGGTGGAAGAAGCCGACGGCAAAGTCATCGGCTACCTGACCATGGAAGACGTGCTGGAAGTGCTGGTCGGCGATATCCAGGACGAACACCGCAAGGCCGAGCGCGGCATCCTCGCCTATCAGCCAGGCAAACTGCTGGTGCGTGGCGACACGCCGCTGTTCAAGGTCGAGCGCCTGCTGGGCGTGGACCTGGACCACATCGAAGCCGAAACCCTGGCGGGCTTGATCTACGACACGCTCAAACGCGTGCCGGAAGAGGAAGAAGTGCTGGAAGTTGAAGGCTTGCGCATCATCATCAAGAAGATGAAAGGGCCGAAGATCGTACTGGCCAAGGTGTTGTTGCTGGATTGACGCCTTAATTGCCCAACGCAAAGTTGGGCAATTTGCCAAGCGCCTGGTTGAACTCATACGGAATCGAAACCAGCCCCGCCTCGGAAGCCTTCTGCACCACAAAGTGCAGGTGCGGCCCACTGCTGTTGCCGGTATTGCCCGACAACGCCAGCGCGCTTCCCACCGCCACACGCTGCCCTGCCCTTACGCTGACCGAACCTTGCTTGAGGTGCAGGTACACGCCCTCGGTGCCGTCATCGTGGCGTATGCGCACGAAATTTCCTGAGGCATCACCCCCACGCCCCGCCTGCTGGTTTTCCGTCTTCACCACCACCCCGCTACGCGCCGCAATGATCGGCGTGCCTTCCGGCATGGCGATGTCCATGGCGTAGCGGCTCTTTGCGTCGGTGTGGCTGAAACTGCCGTTAGGGCCTTGGGTCAAGCGGAATGGTCCGCCGCGCCAGGGGAAAGGGTAGCGATAGGCTTGCTGTGGATAACTTGATTGGGGCATATCCGGCACCGGGCGTTTGGCCCGTTCCAGCCTGCGCTCCTGCATCACAAACGCCTGGGCGCCAGGGGTTTGCCGGTCGCTGAAAGACACCACGCCATTGGCATCGGTGGATTTGTAGAGGGTCATGGCCAGGGTCGAAGTGCAAACCGAGGCCAGCCCGCAGAACAGGACTAGGCGAATGAACATGGCGTACCTGCCGGGATGACTGAACGGCAGGCTAGCAAGGGTTGATGACAGCTCTAAGCGGGCAATGCGGTAAAGCAGATATCCACATTCATCCGGGCGGCGGCCGACAGGTTGACCAGCGCATCGAGGGAAAACTTGTCGATCTTACCGTTGAGCATGTCGTTCAAGCGCGGCTGACTGATACCGAGCCTTTGGGCCGCGTCTTTCTGAGAAAGCTCCCAACTGCGGATGGCGTTGCACAACTCCAACAGTAATTTTGAGCGCAGGCGCATATTGGCGGCTTGTTGGGGCGTGTCTTCCAGAGCATCCCAGACGCTGCTGAAACTTTCGATGTGAATTTTTGAGTCTGTCATGGGCTTAACCTATCTCCTGCAATCTGGCACGAGCCAGTTCGATATCCCGCCCTTCGGTTTTCTGTGTGGTCTTGCGCAGCGCGTGCAGCACATAGACGGCTTCCGGCCGATTGACCACGTAGAACACTCGAAACGCTCCCGATTCCTCAGTGATCCGAATTTCGCTGACGCCCCTCCCGATAGTCTTCATCGGCTTGCAATCAAAAGGCTGTTCACCCTGTTGCAATAGATCCAACTGAAAGCCGGCAGCCCTTCGGGCGTCGAGAGGGAATTCTTTGAGATCCTTGAGCGAGCTTCCTAGAAACACCACATCCTTGTGCCTTGGCATTGGCTTCTCCTTTCCTGGAAAGAAGAAGCCTAATCGACGATTCAGCCAGAGGCGTTACGGGTGTGTTTCAAGGCATAGCAAAGGCTCGATAACACTGACGCGTTATCGAGAGACTATATCGAAACAGATATAAATCAAGCGGCCCAGCGGGAATCAGACGGTCGGTCGATTCCCTTACCTCAGGCGATTAGGCACCCGGCACAAAGTGCTTCTGCGCCGTACCGCGCGCGATCAGGCGGGAGATGTAGTCGAGCTTTTGCGCATCCTGGTCGATAAACCGGAAAGTCAGTTGCAGCCAGTCGCTGTCAGGCCGTGGCTCGTAGGCGACGACAGCGTGCAGGTAGCCGTTAAGGCGCGCGACTTCGGCGCTTTCGCCTTGTTCAAGGTCGAGTACGGCGCTTTCCAGTACCTGGGGCAGCACTTCGCCGCGACGCACCACCAGCAGCGCCTCCTTGATGCTCAGCGCCTTGATAACGCATTGCTGGTTGCCGCTGGACAGTCGCAACTGGCCTTGGCCACGACCACCGGCGGGTGACGCGGCAGGGGCTGCAACAGGCGGGCTGTTGAGCAGACCTTTGCTCGGTGCAGCAACCGGCGCCGCTTTGACCGCTTCGGGCTTGCCGCCGGTCAGGGCGCTCAGAGAGTCGTTGCCGAAGGCCGAGTTCATCTTGGTCGGCGCGCTGGCGATCAGGGCGTCGAGGCGGCCGATCTTGTGCAACGCCTGCTTGACCTTGTTCAACAGTTGCTCGTTGGTGAACGGCTTGCTGACGTAACCGGAAACCCCGGCCTGAATCGCCTGCACCACGTTTTCCTTGTCGCCACGGCTGGTCACCATCACAAACGGCATGGCCTTCAGATGGGCTTGCTCACGGCACCAGGTCAACAGTTCAAGGCCGGACATCTCAGGCATTTCCCAGTCGCACAGCACCAGGTCGAAGGTCTCGCGCATCAGGATGGATTGCGCCTTTTTGCCGTTCACCGCGTCTTCAATCTTGATGCCCGGGAAGTAGTTGCGCAGGCACTTCTTCACCAAATCGCGGATAAACGAGGCGTCGTCCACCACCAATACACTGACTTTACTCATCGACCCTTCATCCTATTAAAACGCCGGCATGCAAAACGCCTGACTGATGGCATTTTGCCAAAACCCGCTGGTCACAGAAGGACTTTATTGCGCCTGCTGTGCAAAAAATTCAGATGCCGCAAACGAAAACGCCCGACCAAAGGCCGGGCGTTAATGTCTCGGGCAACCTTACTTATCGTCAGATTCGCCCGGAACATTAGGGATTTGATCGGCCGTGCCTTCAACTTCGGCTTTCATGCGCTTGAGGCCCATGTGCCGCACGTCGGTACCGCGCACCAGGTAAATCACCAGTTCCGAGATATTACGGGCGTGGTCGCCGATACGTTCCAGGGAACGCAGCACCCAGATGATGTTCAAGACCCGCGAGATAGAGCGCGGGTCTTCCATCATGTAGGTGGCCAGCTCGCGCAGTGCGGTCTTGTATTCGCGGTCGATGGTCTTGTCGTATTGCGCCACCGACAGTGCCAGTTCGGCGTCGAAGCGGGCGAACGCGTCCAGCGCATCGCGCACCATATTGCGCACCTGGTCGCCGATGTGACGCACTTCCACATAACCGCGTGGCGCTTCGCCTTCTTCGCACAGCTGGATAGCGCGGCGGGCGATTTTGGTGGCTTCGTCGCCGATACGCTCCAAATCGATTACCGACTTGGAGATGCTGATGATCAAACGCAGGTCGGAGGCCGCCGGCTGGCGACGGGCCAGAATGCGCAGGCATTCTTCGTCGATGTTGCGTTCCATCTGGTTGATCTGGTCATCGATCTCGCGCACTTGCTGGGCCAGGCCCGAGTCGGCCTCGATCAGCGCGGTGACCGCATCGTTGACTTGCTTCTCCACCAGCCCGCCCATCGCCAGGAGGTGGCTGCGCACTTCCTCAAGCTCGGCGTTGAACTGCGCGGAGATGTGGTGGGTAAGGCCTTCTTTGCTAATCATGGGTTTGCTCCGCAAAAGCTGTAAGCCGCAAGCTACAAGCTGCAAGCTGATGTGTGTCGTTGATCAAACTGCTTCCACTTGCCGCTTGAAACTTGCGGCTTGCAGCTGGGGCTAGCCGTAACGACCGGTGATGTAGTCTTCGGTCTGCTTCTTCGCCGGGTTGGTGAACAAGGTGTCGGTGTCGCCGAATTCCACCAGCTTGCCCATGTACATGAACGCGGTGTAGTCGGAAACCCGCGCCGCCTGTTGCATGTTGTGGGTCACGATGACGATGGTGAACTTGGACTTGAGTTCGTAGATCAGCTCTTCGACTTTAAGTGTCGAGATCGGGTCGAGTGCCGAGCAGGGTTCGTCGAGCAGCAACACTTCCGGCTCCACGGCGATGGTACGGGCGATCACCAGACGCTGCTGCTGGCCGCCGGACAGGCCGAGTGCCGAGTCGTGCAGGCGGTCTTTGACCTCGTCCCACAGCGCCGCGCCTTTCAAGGCCCACTCAACGGCTTCGTCGAGGATGCGCTTTTTGTTGATGCCCTGGATGCGCAGGCCATACACCACGTTTTCGTAGATGGTCTTGGGGAACGGGTTCGGCTTCTGGAACACCATGCCCACGCGGCGACGCAGCTCGGCCACGTCCTCGCCCTTGCGGTAGATGTTGCTGCCGTACAGGTTGATCGCGCCTTCTACGCGGCAACCGTCAACCAGGTCGTTCATGCGGTTGAAGGTGCGCAGCAGCGTGGACTTGCCGCAGCCGGACGGGCCGATAAAGGCGGTCACGCGCTGCTTGGGGATGTTCATGCTGACATCGAACAGCGCCTGCTTTTCGCCGTAGTACAGGCTCAGACCCGGCACTTCGATGGCCACGGTTTCCTGGGCCAGGCTCAGGCTCTGCTTGTCGCGACCCAGGGCTGACATGTTGATGCCGTGGGTATGGGTTTCATGTTGCATGGGATGCTCCCTGTGCTACCAATTCGTTTGGTTGAACCGCCGGGGCGGTTTACTCAAAAATCTGCGTGTTACGCGGTCGAGTGTGGGAGCGGGCTTGCTCGCGAAAGCGGAGGTTCAGCCAGCAAACAGGTTTCTGATACACCGCATTCGCGAGCAAGCCCGCTCCCACATTTAGTCCGCGCTCACTTCAATTAACTGTCCAGTGCTTTGTATTTTTCGCGCAGGTGGTTACGAATCCACACCGCCGACAAGTTCAGCGTCGCAATCACCAGCACCAGCAACAGCGCGGTGGCGTACACCAGCGGGCGTGCCGCTTCGACGTTGGGGCTCTGGAAGCCGACGTCATAAATATGGAAGCCCAGGTGCATGATCTTCTGGTCCAGGTGCAGGTACGGGTAGTTGCCATCCAGCGGCAGCGACGGTGCCAGCTTGACCACACCCACCAGCATCAGCGGCGCCACTTCGCCAGCGGCGCGGGCCACGGCGAGGATCATGCCGGTCATCATCGCCGGGCTGGCCATCGGCAGCACGATCTTCCACAGCGTTTCCGCCTTGGTCGCGCCCAGTGCCAGGGAACCTTCACGCACGGTACGAGGAATCCGCGCCAAACCTTCTTCGGTGGCCACAATCACCACCGGTACGGCCAGCAGCGCCAGGGTCAGCGAGGCCCACAACAGGCCCGGTGTACCGAAGGTCGGTGCCGGCAGGGCTTCGGCGAAGAACAGGCGGTCAACCGAGCCACCCAGTACATATACGAAGAAGCCCAGGCCAAACACGCCGTAAACGATGGCCGGTACGCCAGCCAGGTTGTTCACCGCGATACGGATAATGCGGGTCAGCGTGTTCTGCTTGGCGTATTCACGCAGGTACACCGCCGCCAGCACGCCGAACGGGGTCACGATCATCGCCATGATCAGGGTCATCATCACGGTGCCGAAAATAGCCGGGAAGATCCCGCCTTCAGTGTTGGCTTCCCGTGGGTCGTCGCTCAAGAACTCCCAGACCTTGCTGAAGTAGAAACCCACCTTGGTCAGGGTGCCCATGGCGTTCGGCTGGTAGGCGTGCACCACTTTGCCGATGCCGATTTCGATTTCTTTGCCGTTACCGTCGCGGGCCGTGAGGCTGTCACGGTTGAACTGGGTGTGCAGGTCGGCCAGGCGCGCTTCGATGTCCTGGTAACGAGCATTCAACTCGGCGCGGCCGGAGTCCATATCAGCCTGGGCGGCAGCGTCTAGCTTGCCTTCCAGCTCCAGCTTGCGGCCGTGCAGGCGGATACGCTCCAGGCCTGCGTTGATCGCGCCGATGTCGGTTTTTTCCAGGCTCTTGAGCTGGGCCGCCAACTTGTTCACACGGTCGACGCGGGCTTGCAGCTCCGGCCATGCGGCTTCGCCTTCGGCGATCACCTTGCCATCTTGCTTGACGTTGACCAGGGTGCCGTAGAAGTTGCCCCACTCGCGACGCTCAATGGCCATCAGGTTCTTCGGTGTAGTCTGGTCTTTCAACCACTCGCCGACGATCCAGGTGAAGTCGTTGCCATTCAAGTCGCGGTTACCGACCTTGATCAGCTCGCGGGTCATGAATTCCGGGCCTTGGTCCGGCACCGGCAGGCCCGCACTTTTCAGGCGCTCGCGCGGCACTTCTTCTTTCTGCACCACTTCGCCGATGACGATATGGTTTTCCTGGCCAGGCACGCTGTAGTTGGCCTGGATCAGGTCGGCCGGCCAGAAGTGGCCCAGACCACGCACGGCAATCACGGCCAGCAAACCAATGGTCATGATGACCGCGATGGACACCGCGCCACCGCTGATCCAGACGCCAGGGGCGCCGCTCTTGAACCATCCATTCAGGGAGTTCTGTTTCACAGACTTCTACCTTTCTTAAAGCGACGAGTATTTCTTGCGCAGACGCTGACGGATCAGCTCGGCGAGGGTGTTCATGATGAAGGTGAACAGCAGCAGCACCAGCGCCGAGAGGAACAGCACGCGGTAGTGACTGCCACCGACTTCCGACTCAGGCATCTCCACCGCAACGTTGGCCGCCAATGTGCGCAGGCCTTCGAACAGGTTCATCTCCATCACCGGCGTGTTACCGGTGGCCATCAGCACGATCATGGTTTCACCCACTGCGCGGCCCATGCCGATCATCAGTGCGGAGAAGATGCCTGGGCTGGCGGTCAGGATCACCACGCGGGTCATGGTCTGCCATGGCGTGGCGCCCAGGGCCAACGAGCCCAGGGTGAGGCCGCGCGGCACGCTGAACACGGCGTCTTCGGCGATGGAGTAAATGTTCGGGATCACCGCAAAGCCCATGGCCAGGCCGACTACCAGGGCGTTGCGCTGGTCGTAGGTGATGCCCAAGTCGTGGGAGATCCACATGCGCATGTCGCCGCCGAAGAACCAGGTCTCCAGGTACGGGCTCATGTACAGCGAGAGCCAGCCCACAAACAGGATCACCGGGATCAGGATCGCGCTTTCCCAGCCATCTGGAACCCGCAGGCGGATCGACTCAGGCAAACGGCTGAAGACAAAACCGGCGACCAGGATGCCAATCGGCAGCAACATCAGCAGGCTGAAAATCCCCGGTAAGTGCCCTTCTACATACGGCGCCAGGAACAGGCCGGCGAAGAAGCCGAGGATCACCGTCGGCATTGCTTCCATCAGCTCGATCACCGGCTTGACCTTGCGGCGCAGGCTCGGGGCCATGAAGTAAGCGGTGTAGATTGCAGCGGCAACCGCCAGTGGCGCCGCCAGCAACATGGCGTAGAACGCGGCCTTCAAGGTGCCGAAGGTCAGCGGGGCCAAACTCATTTTGGGTTCGAAGTCGGTGTTGGCGGCGGTCGATTGCCAGACGTACTTAGGCTCGTCGTAGTTTTCGTACCAGACCTTGCTCCACAGCGCGCTCCAAGACACTTCCGGGTGCGGGTTGTCGAGCAGCAGCGGTTGCAGCTTGCCGCCGGCTTCGACGATCACGCGGTTGGCGCGTGGCGACATGCCGAACAGGCCTTGGCCATCCACCACCGGATCGACCAGCAGGGTGCGATGCGCAGTGCTGTGGAACACGCCGAACTTGCCGGACGCGTCCAGGGCGGTGAAGCCTTTGCGACGCTCCTCGGCGGTGATTTCGACGATAGGCGCGGTGCCCATCTGGAAGGTGCGGATCTGCTTCAGGCGTTGCTCGCCGTCCGGGTCACGAGCCATGAACCACTGGGCCAGGCCACCCTTGGAGTTACCGACGATCAGCGAGATACCGCCCACCAACTGAGTGCTGGCGGTGATTTCGGCGGCGCCGTCTTCCAGCAGTTTGTAGCGACCGTTGAGGCTGTTGTCGCGCAGGCTGAAGACGTCGGCGAGGGCGCGGCCGTTGATCACATACAGCCACTGCTGGCGTGGGTCGACGAAAATCGCCTTCACCGGCTCAGTCATTTGCGGCAGCTCGATGCGCTTCTGCTCGCTGGTGACTTCACCGGTCATCATGTTTTCTTCGCGGCTCAGGCTCAGTACGTTCAAAAACGAACCAGCAGAGCCTGCAACTACCAGCGACGAATCGGTGGCGTTGAGCGCGACGTGCTCCAGCGGGCGGCCCTGCTCGTCAAGGACGATAGGCGTTTCGCCGTAAGGGTATTCAATGGCCGGCGTAATGGTCTTTTTGCCGTCCGGGTACGACACTTTATAGGTGTGGCGGAACACCAGGGACTGGCCATTGGACAAACCGAGGATCACCAACGGGCTGCCTGGCTGGTCTTTGCCGATCGAGGCCACAGTGGCGCCCGCAGGCAATGGCAGGTCGACACGTTTCAGCTCGGCACCGGTGCTCACGTCAAAGAACAGCGCCTGGCCCTTGTCGGAAACCCGCATGGCGACTTGGTTCTGTTCTTCGAGGGAGATCATCAACGGCTTGCCGGCATCCTGCATCCAGGCGGGTGTCAGCGCGTCTTCCTTGGTCAGCGAAGCACCTTGGAACAGTGGCGCGACTACATAGGCCAGGAAGAAGAAGATCAGGGTAATTGCGCCGAGCACGGCGAGGCCGCCGATCAACACGTACCAACGGGTCAGGCGATCTTTGAGCGCGCGAATGCGGCGCTTGCGTTGCAGCTCAGGCGTATTGAAATCAATACGCTTGGGGGGAGAAGTCGTCGTCATGGTGGAATTGGCCAGATCATTCATGCGCACACCCTAGCGATCCTGTATGACAGAAAGATGACAATGCAGTGACGCAACAAAACCGCCGCGTAGCAGAGCTGGCAGCGGATTAAAGAATTAGAGGTGTAGACGGGCTTGAAGAGTAAGGGATTACTGTGGCGAGCAAGCTTGCTTGCGCTGGGGGGCGAAGCGCCCCCAAGGCTTGCGACTGCTACGCAGTCGAACGGGAGCAAGCTCCCTCGCCACAGCAAGCCCGCTCCCACAGGGCCCGCTGCTACATCAGGTATTGCAGGCTTACTTACCGCCTTCTTTCAAGCCCAGGTCAGCCAGTGCCTTGGCGGCAACTTTGGCTGGCAGTGGGATGTAACCGTCTTTCACTACTACTTCCTGGCCCTGCTTCGACAGCACCAGTTTCACGAACTCAGCTTCCAGCGGGGCCAGAGGCTTGTTCGGGGCTTTGTTGACGTACACGTAGAGGAAACGCGACAGCGGGTATTTGCCGTTCAGGGCGTTTTCTTCGCTGTCTTCGATGAAGTCAGTGCTGCCTTTTTTGGCCAGAGCCACGGTCTTCACGCTAGCGGTTTTGTAGCCGATACCCGAGTAACCGATGCCGTTCAGCGAGGAGCTGATCGACTGCACGACCGAAGCCGAGCCTGGTTGTTCGTTGACGTTTGGCTTGTAGTCGCCTTTGCACAGGGCTTCTTCTTTGAAGTAGCCGTAGGTGCCGGATACCGAGTTACGACCGAACAGTTGAACTGGCTTGTTGGCCAGGTCGCCGGTCACACCCAGGTCACCCCAGGTTTTAACGTCGGCTTTAGCACCGCACAGACGCGTCGAGGAGAAGATCGCGTCGACTTGTTCCATGGTCAGGTGCTGGATCGGGTTGTCCTTGTGCACGAACACAGCCAGGGCATCCACGGCAACCGGGATAGCGGTTGGCTTGTAGCCGTACTTCTGCTCGAAGGCAGCCAGTTCGGTGTCCTTCATCTTGCGGCTCATCGGGCCCAGGTTAGAGGTGCCTTCAGTCAGCGCAGGAGGTGCAGTGGCGGAGCCGGCGGCCTGAATCTGGATGTTGACGTTCGGGTATTCCTTTTTGTAACCCTCGGCCCACAGGGTCATCAGGTTAGCCAGGGTATCGGAACCGACGCTGGACAAGTTGCCCGACACACCAGTGGTCTTAACGTAAGCCGGGATTGCCGGATCAACACCAGCGGCCACCGCGTTGGCGGTCGCAACGCCAGCAGCGACAAAAGTCATTGCCGCCATCAAACGTTTCAGTTTCATGCCTTGCTCCTAGCAGATAGGGATAGTTGGATCGGGGCCAAGTATCGGTAGGCCGTGTGAACACTCTATGTCTGGAATATGACAATTAGATGAAAGGCCAGTATTTATGAAAAACCTGACAGGAAGGGGAAAGTGCAATAAATCCGGGGCTTGCGAGGAGGTTTAGGCGCTTGGAGCGATGTTTCAGAAACACTCTGTAATCGTTGGCAGAACCAAAACCCTGTGGCGAGGGAGCTTGCTCCCGCTGGACTGCGCAGCAGTCCCATTTTTGGGGCCGCTACGCGACCCAGCGGGAGCAAGCTCCCTCGCCACAGGGTTACATCAGCGCCCGCGCTTCCACAGGTAACCGCCCACCGCCATCCCCATCACACACAGGACAGCCACGTAGTAAGCAGGCCCCATCGGGCTTTCCTTCATGAGAAGCGACACCGCCAGCGGCGTCAGACCACCAAATACGGCGTAGGCAACGTTGTAGGAAAACGACAATCCACTGAAGCGCACCACAGGCGGGAATGCTTTCACCATCACGTAAGGCACTACACCGATGGTGCCCACGAACAGGCCGGTCAATGCGTACAACGGGAACAGCCAGTCCGGGTGGGCCATCAGGCTGTGATACAGCGTCCAGGAGGTGGCCAGCAACAACGCGCAACCGGTGACCAAAACGCGACCGGCACCAAAACGGTCAGCCAGCGCGCCGGAAGCGATACAGCCCAGGCTCAGCGTAACGATCGCCAGGCTATTGGCTTGCAACGCCACGGTCGGGCTGAAGTGGTAGACGGTTTGCAGCACGGTCGGGGTCATCAGGATGACCACAACCACACCCGCCGACAGCAACCATGTCAGCAGCATCGACAGCACAATAGCGCCGCGGTGGTCACGCAGTACCGCGCGCAATGGCAGCTCGGCAGCCAGGGTTTTGCGCTGCTGCATCTCAGCGAAGATCGGTGTTTCATGCAGCCAGCGGCGCAAGTACACCGACAGCAGGCCGAACACACCGCCCAGCAGGAACGGGATACGCCACGCGTAATCCGAGACCTGCTCCGGGGTATAGAGGGTGTTGATGGCGGTCGCCACCAGCGAACCCAGCAAAATACCGGCGGTGAGGCCGCTGGTCAGGGTGCCGCAGGCATAGCCAATGTGGCGCGGCGGCACGTGTTCGGAAACAAACACCCAGGCGCCCGGTACTTCGCCGCCAATGGCGGCGCCCTGGATAACGCGCATCAGCAGCAACAGCAGCGGCGCCCACAGGCCGATCTGTGCGTAGGTCGGCAGCAGGCCCATGATCAGGGTCGGCACGGCCATCATGAAGATGCTCAGGGTGAACATTTTCTTGCGGCCCAGCAGGTCACCGAAGTGCGCCATGATGATGCCGCCCAGCGGGCGTGCCAGGTAGCCGGCAGCGAAGATGCCGAAGGTCTGCATCATGCGCAGCCATTCGGGCATGTCGACGGGGAAGAACAGCTTCCCGACCACCGTGGCGAAAAACACGAAGATGATGAAGTCGTAGAATTCCAGCGCCCCGCCCAAGGCAGACAGCGACAGGGTTTTGTAGTCGTTGCGGGTCAGCGGGCGCGAAGGTTGCGCACTGCTTGCAGGCACGGAGGACATGGCAAGGCTTCTCTTATTGTCAGAACGGCGAACGCGAGACCCCGGCAAGCGCCGGGGTCGGTTCGGCACGATAACAAATCGCCCGCAAAAGCACAGCGTTGCTTAACGCCCGCGTTTCCACAGGTAGGCACCGACAGCCATGCCCATCACGCACACCAGCGCCACATAGTAAGCCGGGCCCATCGGGCTCTCTTTGAGCAGCAGTGACACGAATACCGGGCTCAGGCCGCCCAATACCGCATAGGCCAGGTTGTAGGAAAACGACAGGCCACTGAAACGCACTGCGGGTGCAAAGCCGGTGACCATCACAAACGGCGCCGCCGTCACCGTGCCCACGAACAGGCCGGTCAGCGTATAGAGCGGGAATAGCCACTCTGGGTGAATCGCCAGGCTGGCATACAGCGCCCAGCACATCACCATCAAGCCGAAGCAGCCAAACACCAACACCCGGCCCGCACCAATGCGATCGCAGAGCTTGCCGGCAATCACCAGGCCCAGCGCCATGCTGACAATCGCCAGGCTATTGGCCTGCAGCGCGGTTTTGGCCGCGAAGTGGTAAACGCCTTGCAGCAGCGCGGGCGTCATCAGGATCACCACCACGACGCCAGCCGACAGAAACCAGGTCATCAACATCGACAGCACGATCGACTCACGGCTCTCGCGCAGCACCGTGCGCAACGGCACCTCCCGCGACAATGCCTTGCGCTGCTGCAACTCGGCGAATACCGGCGTTTCATGCAGCCAGCGGCGCAAGTACACCGACAACAGCCCGAACACGCCACCCAGCAGGAACGGTAGGCGCCACGCGTAATCCGCCACCTGCTCCGGGCTATACGTGCTGTTAATGCCTGTGGCGACCAGCGAGCCGAGCAAAATCCCCAGGTTCAGGCCCACCGACAACACGCCCACCGCATAACCGATGCGTTTGGCCGGCACGTGCTCAGCCACAAAGATCCACGCGCCCGGCACCTCACCACCAATCGCCGCGCCCTGGATCATGCGCATCAACAGCAAAAGTACCGGCGCCAACAGGCCGACTTGGGCATAAGTCGGCAACAGGCCGATGGCCAGGGTCGGCAGCGCCATCAAGAAGATGCTCAAGCTGAACATCTTTTTGCGCCCCAGCAGGTCGCCGAAATGCGCCATGACGATGCCGCCCAACGGGCGAATCAGGTAGCCGGCGGCAAAAATGCCGAAGGTTTGCACCAGGCGCATCCACTCGGGCATGTCCGGCGGGAAAAACAGCTTGCCCACCACCGCAGCAAAAAATACGAAGATGATGAAGTCGTAAAACTCCAGGGCGCTGCCCAAGGCGGACAGCGCCAAGGTTTTGTAGTCAGTGCGCGTCAACGGACGGGCAGCTTGCACGGCGCTCGCGGGAAAGGTGGGCATATCGGGCTTCTCTTCTAAAGGTGCTGACCCGGATAACAGCCCAGATGCCGCAAATATTCCCGGCGATAAGCACAGTTTCTGCAAAAAGCCGCGATACAGAGCAGATTTGCCGACCAAATGAGCTTGCAGAGGTCGTCGCCGCCACAGGGTCTCGATATACTCGGCCCGTGCAAGCGCCAAACCCGCTGTCTTGAGGGGCTGCTGTGCCAAAACGTTGTTGGATGACCTTAAGGGTGTGTACCAGCCGTTTTGGCAGAGTTTCCCTTTAGTGCGCCTTACGAGAAACGTATCGAGCGGTGTAGGTTGGTGCTGAAACGTTTTTCCAGAAGACGGCTATCCACTTGAAACACCCATGAAGCGTCACGGGTCAGAGGCACCCTCGGCATGATCGAACTCGAACAAGAAGATCCAATCCCGCAAGGCGATCTCGCCCTGCAAATCACCGCGCTGCCGCGTGAAACCAATGGTTTTGGCGATATCTTCGGCGGCTGGCTGGTCGCGCAGATGGACCTCGCGGGCACGGCCATGGCCAGCAAGGTCGCCGGTGGCCGCGTGGCTACCGTAGCGATTGATCGCATGGCGTTCCTGGTGCCCGTGGCGGTTGGCGCGCAGCTATCTTTCTATACCCAGGCCCTGGAAATCGGCCGCAGTTCGATCCAGATGATGGTCGAAGTGTGGAGCGACGACCCGCTGTCCAGTGAATGGCGCAAAGTTACCGAGGCGGTGTTCGTGTTCGTCGCCATCGATGGCAGCGGCCGCACGCGTTCGGTGCCGTCACGCGCGCGTTAAACCTCGTCGGGTTTTGACGGTCAATTGCCCCATTGCCTGCCATTGAAGAGTGCTTTGTATGCCTGTGCCCCACGTAGAAACCGTGCAAATCGACGAGCTGGACTGCTGGCGCATTCGCCACAACGGCGCTGAATTGATGGTGGCCCAACAGGGCGCGCACATTTTCAGTTACCAGCGCCAGGGTGAACAGCCGCTGATCTGGCCGAACCCTGACGCGCAGTTCAAGCAGGGCAAAGGCATCCGCACCGGCGTACCGGTGTGCTGGCCGTGGTTTGGCGTGTTCGACCGCAACCCTCAAAGCGTCAAGGCGATGCGCCAGAGCGAGCAACCGGCCGGTGCCCATGGTTTTGTGCGCACGGCACTGTGGGCATTGGCGACGAGCGAACTCGAAGGCCAAGCGCTGCGGGTGGATCTGGTGCTGCCAGTTCCCGAGGGCGGCTTCCCCGGCTGGCCGCATCAGGTCGACCTGACACTGAGCCTGCTGTTGGACGATCAACTGCACATCCGCCTCACCAGCCACAACCGCGGCACCGATACCGTGACACTCAGCCAGGCGCTGCACACTTACTTCGCCGTGAGTGACGTGCGCAAAGTGCAGGTCGAAGGGTTGGATGGCCTCGCGTATATCGACACTGCCGATGGCTGGGCCGAGAAGAAGCAATCCGGCCTGCTGCACTTCAGCGCCGAGACTGACCGTATCTACCTGGATACACCGGCGCGATTGAATATTGTTGATAAAGACTGGCAGCGTCGTATCCAGCTCACTAGCCAGGGTTCGAACTCGACGGTGATCTGGAACCCCTGGACCGAACGCGCCAAAGCGTTTGACGACATGGCCGATGATGGCTGGCAGAGCATGCTGTGCATCGAGACGGCGAATGTGCTGGATGATGTGGTGAGCTTGGCGCCGGGCGAAAGCCATACTTTGGGCGTGAGCATTACCGGTATCGGCCTATAAACCCAATCAAAAATGTGGGAGCGGGCTTGCTCGCGAATGCGGTGGACCAGTCAAAGTTATATTGACTGACACTACGCCTTCGCGAGCAAGCCCGCTCCCACATTGGGTTCTGCGTCATGATCTAGAGATCGGATTCTTTTACGGCCCTGACCTTCCCCGCATCCAGCGCATACGCCGCATCTGCCAGGTCATTGTTAACCTTCTCGACCTTCAACGTGCCCGTCACCCACAGCGGCGTGTAGATATCATCCAGCTTCAGCCCCTTGGGATAACGCACCAGCACCAACTGGTTAGGCGGCGGTGGCGGCACGTGGATGCACGCGCCTGGGTACGGCACCAGGAAGAACAAAGTGCTGCGGCCCTTGGCGTCGGTTTCCAGCGGCACCGGGTAGCCGCCGATGCGAATGTTCTTGCCGTTCATGGCGGCCACGGTCTTGGTCGAGTACATCACCGCCGGCAAGCCTTTGCTTTGTTTCAAGCCACCTTTGTCGGTGAACGTGCCTTGGGCTTCGGGGGAGTTGTGGTCGATCTCGGGCATGGCTTCGAGGGCTTTCTGGTCTGAAAGCGGCATCAGGTCGAGCCAGTCTGTTTCCGGCAGTTCGCCGGCGTGCGCCAGGCCAGAGCCCAACAGGAGGAGTGTGAATAGAAGGCGGCGCATAAAAAGCTCGGCAAGTTCAGATGCCGAGCATTCTAGCCCTCTGCGCCTGCGCAGCGCAGAGGGCTTTGTCGCTTAGATCATTTCTTTTTCAGCAGGCCGTAGATCACCAGCAGCACGATGGCGCCGATCAGCGCGCCGAGGAAGCCCGCGCCTTGGCCCGCCTGGTAGATGCCCAGGGCCTGACCACCGTAGGTGGCGACCAGGGAACCTGCGATACCCAGCAGGATGGTCATGATCCAGCCCATGCTGTCGTCGCCAGGCTTGAGGAAACGCGCCAGCAGGCCGACGATCAAGCCGATAAAGATGGTTCCGATGATACCCATGGCATTTCCCTCTGAATGAAGTGAACTACACCAAAGCCTAGTCAGACTTTAGCGTCCTGCAATCAGAGAGGCAGCGGTAACCAATGGTTCCCGCCGCCCTCAAGGTTATTGCTCGGCGATCAGTGCTTCGACCTTGAGGATCTGCGCCTCAAGGGTCGCACGGTCCTTGCAGCGCAGGTTGGCGTGGCCAACTTTACGCCCGACCTTGAACGCCTTGCCGTAGTGATGCAGGTGGCAGTCATCAATGGCGATGACTTTTTCTACCGGTGGCACTGCACCGATAAAGTTGAGCATGGCGCTCTCGCCGACCTTGGCCGTGGAGCCCAACGGCAAGCCCGCCACCGCCCGCAGGTGGTTTTCGAACTGGCTGCACTCGGCGCCTTCGGTGGTCCAGTGCCCGGAGTTGTGCACGCGCGGGGCGATTTCGTTGGCCTTGAGGCCGCCGTCGACTTCAAAGAACTCGAACGCCATCACGCCGACATAATCCAGCTGCTTGAGTACGCGGCTGGAATAGTCTTCGGCCAGGGCCTGCAACGGGTGGTCGGTGCTGGCCACGGACAGCTTGAGGATGCCGCTGTCGTGAGTGTTGTGCACCAACGGGTAGAAGCGGGTCTCGCCATCACGGGCGCGCACGGCGATCAGCGACACTTCACCGGTGAACGGCACAAAGCCTTCCAGCAGGCAGGCAACGCCGCCCAGTTCGGCAAAAGTGCCGACCACGTCAGCAGCGGTGCGCAGGACTTTCTGGCCCTTGCCGTCGTAACCCAGGGTGCGGGTTTTAAGCACGGCCGGCAGGCCGATATTGGCAACGGCGGCGTCCAGGTCCGCTTGGGACTGGATATCGGCGAAGGCCGGGGTCGGAATGCCCAGGTCCTTGAACATGCTCTTCTCGAACCAGCGGTCGCGAGCGATGCGCAAGGCTTCGGCGCTCGGGTACACCGGCACGAACTGCGACAGGAAGGCCACGGTTTCGGCCGGGACGCTTTCGAATTCGAAGGTCACCAGGTCGACTTCATCGGCCAGTTGGCGCAGGTGGTCGGGGTCGCTGTAGTCAGCGCGCAGGTGTTCACCCAGGGCCGCCGCGCAGGCGTCGGGCGCCGGGTCCAGGAAAGCGAAGTTCATCCCCAGCGGGGTGCCCGCCAAGGCCAGCATGCGACCCAGTTGGCCGCCACCGATTACACCGATTTTCATCAATCAATACCTTCAGGCGATACGTGGGTCTGGATTGTCCAGCACGCTGTCTGTCTGCTCAGCACGGAATTTTTTCAGCACCGCGTGAAACTGCGGGTGCTTGGCGCCCAGGATGCTGGCGGACAGCAACGCGGCGTTGATCGCGCCGGCCTTGCCGATCGCCAGGGTGGCCACCGGGATACCGGCCGGCATCTGCACGATGGACAACAGCGAATCCACGCCCGAGAGCATCGACGACTGCACCGGTACACCGAGCACCGGCAGGTGGGTCTTGGCCGCGCACATGCCTGGCAGGTGCGCCGCACCGCCGGCACCGGCGATGATGACCTCGATGCCACGGGATTCTGCTTCATCGGCATACTGGAACAGCAAATCCGGGGTGCGGTGGGCAGAGACCACTTTCACTTCATACGGAATGCCGAGTTTTTCCAGCATATCGGCGGTGTGGCTAAGGGTGGACCAATCGGACTTGGAGCCCATGATCACGCCAACCAATGCACTCATCGTCGTGCCTCTTCTCTCTGGGCGCCCGCAGGCGCGTCAAAAAACAACAAGCCACGCGGGAAATCCGGCGTGGCTTGGTGTACGAATTAAGGCCGGTTGGACCGGCCGAAGGCCGCGCAGTATACCGTAATAATCCAGATAAACAGCCCCTGGAATGACCATCTGTCTTACACGGTTAAAACACACCATCTTGTCTTGCGGGTCAACAAACCGAGCCCTCTCTACAAGCAAAACATCTTCGCCTCCTTTCTGATTTTTATTCGGTAAACGGCAGACGGTTACGACAACCTCTGATGCTTAATCGCCAAGACACCTTATAACGAGAACTTTATTCTATTAACGGTTTTATAAAACCCTTTAAATAGAATGTTAAGGATAACAAGTATGACGCTCCCTAGCCCCTCCCTGCCATCGGCTGAAAGCATCACAACGATGGAAATGCCCCTGCCGGCATTTATATTGCGCAGGCTGAACGAAAACGTAAGACATACACTGACTGATTTCCCCGACTTCATAACGGGTGCATTCGTATTACTGAACCAAGCCCTCGAACCTTTCTTAAATGAGGCCACGCTCGATGAGATTGTCTTCCTCACCTCGCAAGCGCACTCAGACAACGCGCCAATACCGAGCGAAAATAAACTGATCGCTATTATCCATTCAATACTATTCTTCGATTCGGCACCGACAAGCTACAACAGTGACTGTGTTTTTCTCAGCACAGGAGGCCCCAGGCCACATCTGCTATCAATCGACTATCAAACTGTCATCCACGCAGTCCTGTTTAAACTCAAGGGTATCAACTACTACCTGGATCTGGTCGACAACTTCTGGACCGCCCCTCACAAAGCATTGCCACTCACCAACAAAGACTATGTCGCCAACGCCATGGCCGTGCAATTACAATGCGCCAGAAGCGTGAGAGCAGCGGATAGCTCTCTTAACCTGGAAAGTGCTTCTTTACTTTTACGCCTTGCCGATTTAAACATCCTACCCGCGGGGTGCTTCTATAAGATATCGCTTACACTACCAGCGTCAGAATCCCAGCCTGACATTCCGCTCACCGGCGCCTTTTTGATCACACTGAAACCTGAAAACCACATCGGTGATAAGAATCCCTGCGTACTGTATATGCCCCGAATTAAAATTCAGCAGTTTGATTCTGTTGCCATGGTCAAGAATTATCTGGCTATTTACCTTATCAATCCACAGATAGAAAAAAACCCACTGTTTCCGTGCATCGCCTTTAGTCAGCGCGCTGCCACTTATCGCCTGATCACTCAAGGGAAATTGGATGAGCAGAACATCCGCCTGGCCAGCTTTTCAACGGATCAATTATTCTTCAGTGACTACATCCAGGGGCTGATCGACCAACAAAAACAAAATCTCATCCATATGTGGTCAGTGGTGGATCACCCGCCCATCCCGCCCGAACACTTGCAGAACACCCTGCCTCGTTATTGGATAGATCACCAAGACTTCGATTTTTTCGGCGACGCTCTGAAGAACCATGTGCTGACTGCACTGGAGGCCCATATAACCGCAGGAGTACCAGAGAATAATCAACCCGCTAACGTACCGGAGACGCCTCCCACCGCAATCGCAGAAAACGAGAAAAAGCCGTTACGACCGATAAAACTACACATCATTCTTCACCAGGATCTCGAATTTAACACCTGGGAATTTTTATCGGACCTTTATTTTAAACAGTCATTCAAAATATATACCTTTGCCTCAATAAAAAAAGATTATTTTTCTTGGGTGATTGATGAAATTGAACAATCATCAGGTCGCACTGTTGAACTCATAGAAATAAAAAAGGAGTCCGCACCCGAACTGTATAAATTCAAATACCACTCGGACACCACTCTCGACTCCAGCACCCGATGGGTGAATGCGGTGACTGAATATTTAAATAAAACATCGCAAACTACGTCCCCCCTCGACAAGTTCATCCTGCTCACTCGCCATATCCCGGTCCCAAGTGTGGCACAGGGGTTCGCCAATAAAATCGGAGGTCAATTTGCAATCGCAACACTCCGAGACTACAAAGTAGCCGCACATGAAATAGGGCACATGCTGGGTGCGGACCATGACGCAGCAGAGATTATCTACAATGGCTGGTGGAACGAGACAACCATGAGTACACCAGACGAATTCTCAGGTTTTCGCCTCAATGCCTATCGCTTCAGTGACAGTAACAGAGAAGCCATCAAAACTTACCTCAGCCAGTTCGATTGATTAATCGCAATTGCCCATCTGAATAAAGGTGAAGGCCCAACCCAATGGTCTTCAACCTTTTCAAACTGGACTCGCCGCCCCACCTTCCAGCTTGCGCCACAGCAACCGTACGTTCGCCTTGCGCACCAACGCGCAGCGATACAGGCGAATCTCCAGCGGCACATGCCATTGCGGGCCGCCGCACACCACCAGTTCGCCGCGAGCCAGTTCGGCACGTACGCTCAGCTGCGGTACCCAGGCAATGCCCAGGCCTTCCAGGGCCATGCTCTTGAGACTGTCTGCCATGGCAGTTTCGTAAATGGTGGTGAAACGCAGGGCGCGCTGTCGCAACAGCAAATTTACCGAGCGACCGAGAAAGGCGCCGGCACTGTAGGCGAGCAGCGGCACACTGCCCTCGCCTTCGAGGTCAAACAACGGCTTGCCATCGGCATCGGCGGCGCACACCGGGAGCATCTCGGTGTTGCCCAAATGCAGCGACGGGAAGATTTCCGCGTCCATCTGCATGGCCGCATCCGGGTCGTAGAACGCCAGCATCAGGTCACAGCCGCCTTCGCGCAGGGCGTGCACCGCATCGCCAACGTTGGTAGCAACCAAGCGCGTAGCGATGTTCAAGCCTTCGTTGCGCAGTTGCGCGATCCAGCGCGGGAAGAAGCCCAATGCCAGGGAGTGCGCGGCTGCCACTTGCATGACTTCGCCCTGCCCGCCTTCCAGATGATGCAAATGGCGCAGCACTTCACCGAGCTGTTCGACCACCGTGCGCGCGGTGACCAGGAACAACTGCCCCGCCGCCGTCAGCTCGACGGGCGTGCGCGAACGGTTGACCAACGTCAGTCCCAACGCGGCTTCCAGGCTGCGGATACGCCGGCTGAACGCCGGCTGGGTCACAAAGCGCCGCTCCGCTGCCTGGGAAAAGCTGCGGGTGGCCGCCAGGGCGCTGAAGTCTTCCAGCCATTTGCTCTCAAGGTTCATCACTTCCTCCCACGGGTATGCACCATTTTGGCACACACGCCCGCCATGATAACCGGGTCACACCTACATTATGCCGTTTGTGCATAGGCCAGTGCTTAACAGCATTGGCCCAAAAACTTCTACAAGCCTAGCATTCGCAGCGTTCCGGCCTGTTCCGGGTCCATATCGAGATGATTTCCGTCATGTCCTCCGCTGCATCATTCCGCACAGAAAAAGACCTGCTTGGCGTACTCGAAGTACCGACTCAAGCGTATTACGGCATCCAGACCCTGCGAGCGGTGAATAACTTCCGCCTCTCAGGCGTTCCGATTTCGCATTACCCGAAGTTGGTGGTCGGCCTGGCAATGGTCAAGCAAGCAGCCGCTGACGCCAACCGCGAGTTGGGCCAGCTCAGCGAAGCCAAGCACGCTGCCATCAGCGAAGCCTGTGCCCGTCTGATCCGCGGCGATTTCCACGAAGAGTTCGTGGTGGACATGATTCAAGGCGGCGCCGGCACTTCAACCAACATGAATGCCAACGAAGTCATCGCCAACATCGCGTTGGAGGCCATGGGCCACAACAAGGGCGAGTACCAGTACCTGCACCCCAACAACGACGTGAACATGGCGCAGTCGACCAACGACGCCTACCCCACCGCGATCCGTTTGGGTCTGCTGCTGGGGCATGACGCGCTGCTGGCCAGCCTCGACAGCCTGATCCAGGCGTTCGCCGCCAAAGGCGTCGAATTCAGCCACGTGCTGAAAATGGGCCGCACCCAATTGCAAGACGCCGTGCCGATGACCCTTGGCCAGGAATTCCGCGCCTTCGCCACCACCCTTGGTGAAGACCTGGCCCGCCTGAAAACCCTGGCGCCAGAGCTGCTGACCGAAGTGAACCTGGGCGGCACCGCCATCGGCACCGGCATTAACGCCGACCCGCGCTACCAAGCCCTGGCCGTACAACGCCTGGCGCTGATCAGCGGCCAGCCGCTGGTTCCGGCTGCCGACCTGATCGAAGCCACCTCCGACATGGGCGCCTTCGTACTGTTCTCCGGCATGCTCAAGCGTACCGCCGTGAAGCTGTCGAAGATCTGCAACGACCTGCGCCTGCTGTCCAGCGGCCCACGCACCGGCATCAACGAGATCAACCTGCCGGCTCGCCAGCCAGGCAGCTCGATCATGCCCGGCAAGGTCAACCCGGTAATCCCGGAAGCCGTGAACCAGGTTGCGTTCCAGGTTATCGGTAACGACCTGGCGCTGACCATGGCAGCCGAAGGCGGCCAGCTGCAGTTGAACGTGATGGAGCCGCTGATCGCTTTCAAGATCTTCGACTCGATCCGACTGCTGCAACGCGCCATGGACATGCTGCGCGAACACTGCATCGTCGGCATTACCGCCAACGAAGCCCGCTGCCGCGAACTGGTGGAGCACTCCATCGGCCTGGTCACCGCGCTTAACCCGTACATCGGCTATGAAAACGCCACCCGCATTGCGCGTATCGCCCTCGAAAGCGGCCGCGGCGTGCTGGAACTGGTGCGCGAAGAAGGCTTGCTCGACGACGCCATGCTCGACGACATCCTGCGCCCCGAAAACATGATTGCTCCACGTTTGGTCCCGCTGAAGGCCTAACGTTTGTTGCACCGCTCACCAGGTTGAGGGACTAGACACCTCTCACCTTTTGAGGGCCTGAAGGCTCGTTCTTCAGGCCCTTTTTTTTGCCTCAAGGTTGTGAAATGAAGCCCATAAAAACTCCAATATCGCCCTGCAAACCCTCCTTGCCTGCCACCGCCTGGCTGAAACCTTTAATCGCCCCGTGCAGACGGATCACGCTCGCCTAGGTATAGTGCCGCCCCTCTCGCGTGCGCGGCCGTCGGTAACGAGGCCCGAAAACAACGCGAAACCGCATGAATAACAACACCCGCAAAAGGATTGGGGTCGAACCGTCGCGCACTGCCTGGTGCTATGCGAGGGCTCGCACCGTCCTGCGTTTGCCATTAGAAAAATCAGCGAGGAACACTCCATGCTCGAAGTCATCAACGACTTCCTCTCAGGGAAAGTACTGATCGTGCTCATTGTCGGGCTCGGCGGTTATTTCACGATCCGCTCGCGTTTCGTGCAGTTGCGTCACTTTTTCCACATGTTCTCGGTGTTTAAAGACAGCCTGAAGAGCAGCTCCGGCCAGCTCAGTTCCTTCCAGGCACTGATGCTCAGCCTGGCCGGCCGCGTGGGTGCCGGTAACATCGCCGGTGTCGGCATTGCCGTGACCCTGGGTGGCCCGGGTGCCGTGTTCTGGATGTGGGTCACCGCGCTGGTGGGCATGTCTTCGAGCTTTATCGAGTGCTCCCTCGGCCAGTTGTACAAGCGTACTGACGCTGACGGCACCTACCGTGGTGGCCCGGCTTACTACATCCAGCACGGTCTGCAAAAACGCTGGCTGGGTATGGTCATCGCGTTCCTGTTGCTGGTGACCTTCGGGTTCGCCTTCAACGGCCTGCAAGCCCACGCCGTCACCCACTCGCTGAATAGCGCCTTCGGCCTGGACACCACCTACACCGGCCTGGCGCTGGCGGTATTGCTGGGCCTGGTGTTCATCGGCGGGATCAAGCGCATTGCGTCGATCGCCGATCTGCTGGTGCCGGTCAAGACCCTGGTCTACATCGCCGTGACCCTGTACGTGATCGTGCTGCAATTCGACCACGTGCCGGCCATGCTCGCGACCATCGTCAAGAGCGCTTTCGGCCTCGACCAAGCCTTCGGTGGCCTGGTGGGCAGCGCGATCATCATGGGTGTGAAACGCGGCGTGTTCGCCAACGAAGCAGGTTTAGGCAGTGCGCCCAACGTGGCAGCGGTGGCCTCGGTAGAACACCCGATCGCCCAAGGCGTGGTGCAAGCGTTCAGCGTGTTCCTCGACACGTTTGTGATCTGCACCTGTACCGCGTTGCTGATCCTGCTCTCCGGCTTCTACACCCCAGGCTTTGAAGGCGACGGCATTGCCCTGACCCAGAACTCCCTGGCGGCGGTAGTCGGTGACTGGGGCCGCATGTTCATCTCGGTGGCCCTGGCGTTGTTCGTGTTCACCTCGATCATGTACAACTACTACTTGGGCGAGAGCAACCTGCGCTTCCTGGTCGGCAACAACCGCAAGGTGTTGATGGGCTACCGTGCGCTGGTGCTGGTGCTGATTTTCTGGGGTTCCATCGAGAACCTGAGCACCGTGTTCGCCTTCGCCGACATCACCATGACGATGCTGGCGTTCGTCAACCTGTTCGCCCTGGCGTTCCTGTTCAAGATTGCCATGCGCATCCTCAATGACTACGACAACCAGCGCGCAGCGGGCATCAAGACGCCGGTGTTCGACTCCAGCCAGTTCCCCGACCTGGACCTGGACCGCAAGGCCTGGCCAGCTAACCCGGCAAAGCCGGAAGCAGTCGCCTCGGCTGAACTGAGCGCTCAAGCGCAACGTTAATCACCGCTAGATGACACGCCGCCCGGCCTTGGGCATGCTCTGGGCCCGGCGGCGTTTTTCGTTCAGGAGATTTTTCATGCAACCAGCTAACAACGTGATGGTGCTCTACACCGGCGGCACCATTGGCATGCAGGCCAGCGCCAACGGCCTGGCGCCTGCGTCGGGTTTTGAAGCACGCATGCGCGAACAGCTTGTCGATGCCGCGCTACCGGCCTGGTGTTTTCAAGAGATGTCGCCATTGATCGACAGCGCCAACATGACGCCCACTTACTGGCAGCATCTGCGCAGCGCCGTGGTCGAGGCCGTGGACGCAGGCTGCGATGCGGTGCTGATCCTGCACGGCACCGACACCCTGGCCTACAGCGCTGCAGCCATGAGCTTTCAACTGCTGGGCCTGCCGGCGCCGGTAGTCTTCACCGGCTCCATGCTGCCGGCCGGCGTGCCCGACAGCGATGCCTGGGAAAACGTCAGCGGCGCGTTGACGGCCTTGGGCGAAGGCCTGGCGCCGGGCGTGCAGCTGTACTTCCACGGCGCGCTGATGGCACCGACCCGTTGCGCAAAAATCCGCAGCTTCGGCCGCCACCCGTTTGCGGCCCTGCAGCGCAATGGCGGCGTCGCCCAGGCCGACATGATCCCGGCCGCCCTGCATTACCGCCAGCCCAAAGCCTTGGCCAATGTCGGCGTGTTGCCGCTGGTGCCGGGCATCGCCGCCGCGCAACTGAACGCGTTGATCGACAGCGGCATACAGGCGCTGGTGCTGGAATGCTTCGGCAGCGGTACCGGGCCGAGCGATAACCCTGAGTTTCTCGCCAGCCTTAAGCGTGCGCAGGATCAGGGCGTAGTCGTCGTGGCGATCACCCAATGCCATGAAGGCGGCGTGGAGCTGGACGTGTACGAAGCCGGCAGCCGCTTGCGTGGCGTGGGCGTGCTGTCCGGTGGCGGCATGACCCGCGAAGCGGCGTTCGGCAAGCTCAATGCCCTGCTCGGCGCCGGGCTTGAGGCCAGCGAAGTGCGCCGTCTGGTGGAACTGGACCTGTGCGGCGAACTGAGCTGACCGGCATGTAACTTGCTCCACTTCCAGCCATCCCCTGGCTGGAAGTTTCCATGCTGCATTCCCACCTCACCACCCTCAATGCTGTGTCGCTGGTGCTCAACACCTTCAAAGGCTTGCCCCATGAGACGCTGCTGGCGGGCAGCGGCATCTGTGCGGCGGACTTGAACCGGGCCGACACGCGCATCACCACCAATCAGGAAATGCGCGTGTGCGCCAATGCCGTGGCCCTGCGCCGCGATGTCGGCCTGGAGCTGGGCGCACAAATGCACGTGTCGGCCTACGGCATGCTCGGTTACGCCCTGCTCACCAGTGCCACCTTTGGTGACGCGTTACGCTTGGCGCTGCGGTATCCGGCGCTGTTGGGAACACTGTTCGAGCTGAGCCTTGAAGAAGACGGTGAGCGCATCTGGTTCACCGCCGGCGACTACCGGGAAAACCCGAGCCTGGAAATGTTCAACGTCGAGCTGTGCCTGGCATCGCTCAAAGTGATCTGTGACGACCTGCTCGGCCAGCCTCTGCCCTTACTGGCTGCGCGCTTTGAACATGACGCCCCCGACTACCGCTCGCGCTACGCCGAACGTTTCCCCTGCGCGCTGCAATTTCAGGCCACCGCCAATGCCTTTGCCTTCGACAAACACTGGTTGAACCAGCCTCTGCCCCTGGCCGACGCTATTACCCACCAGGCCATGGCCGAGCGTTGCCGCAAACAAAACCTGGAGTTCACCGGGCGCCAGGCCTGGCTCGGCCGGATTCGCCAACTGCTCACCGCACAGCTCAATGCCGCGCCTGGCCTTGAGGGTTTGGCCGAGCAGATGAACTGTTCGGCGCGCACCCTGCGCCGGCATCTGCATGACCTGGGCTGCAGCTACCAGGAGCTGCTGGACGAGCTGCGTTTCGAGCGCGCCAAGCAACTGCTGGCCGAGGACCAGTGGCCGATCTACCGGATTGCCGAGGCACTGGGTTTCAGCGAAACGGCAAGTTTCAGGCATGCCTTTGTGCGTTGGAGCGGCGTGGCGCCGAGCCAATTTCGAGCGTAATGCTCCATCAAGGGGCGAATTTCGGACAGACACTTTGGCCATATTCATCCCCTTTTGGCCGCTCCTGCCGTTCTCTTAAAGCGTAGCCGCCGCAAGACTGGACCCACCGATAAAGCCTGCGGAGAACAACAAATGTTGACGATCTACTCGGACGATCACCACCTGCACCATGGCCGCTGTGAATTGATGGACGGGCAGCTGATGCCCTGCTTTGAAATGCCCTCGCGCGCCGACCACGTGCTGCAACGGGTCAAAGACCGCGAACTGGGCCAGGTACACGCGCCGCAGGATTTCGGCCTTGCACCGCTGCAGCGTATCCACAGCCACGACTACCTCGACTTCTTCCAGGGCGCCTGGCAGCGCTGGACCGAGTACGGCCAGGAGGGCGACTTGCTGCCCTACACCTGGCCCGCGCGCACGCTGCGCCGGGTGATCCCCACAAGCCTGCATGGCCAGCTGGGCTATTACAGTTTCGACGGCGGCGCGCCGATTACCGCCGGCACCTGGCAAGCGGCTTACAGCGCGGCGCAAGTGGCCCTCACGGCACAGCAGGCCATCCAGAACGGCGCCCACAGTGCCTTCGCCCTGTGCCGCCCACCTGGGCACCACGCCGCTGGCGACTTGATGGGCGGTTATTGCTACCTCAACAACGCGGCGATCGCGGCTCAAGCGTTCCTCGACCAGGGCCACAAACGCGTCGCGATCCTGGATGTGGATTACCACCACGGCAACGGCACCCAGTCGATTTTTTACGCCCGCAGCGACGTGTTGTTCACCTCGATTCATGGCCATCCGGAAGCGGAGTTTCCGTTTTTCCTCGGCTATGCCGACGAGCTGGGCGAAGGTGACGGCGAAGGCTTCAACTTCAACTACCCACTGCCGGCCGGTTCCGGTTGGGCAGCCTGGAGTGCCGCACTGGAAGAAGCCTGCGCGGAAATCGAGCGCTACGGCGCCGACATCATCGTCGTGTCCCTGGGCGTGGACACGTTCAAGGACGACCCTATCTCGCAGTTCAAGCTCGACAGCCCGGACTACCTGGCCATGGGCGCGCGCATTGCCCGGTTGGGCAAGCCCACGCTGTTTGTGATGGAAGGCGGCTACGCCGTGGAAGAAATCGGTATCAACGCCGTCAATGTTCTCGAAGGTTTTGAAGGAGCAGCCCAATGAACAGGCTCAAGTCGCTCGTCCTCTGCGCCGCCCTCATCGGTGGTGCAGCCCATGCTGAAGAGAAAACCCTCAAGGTCTACAACTGGTTCGACTACATCACGCCTAAGGCGCTGGAAGACTTCAAGGCCCAGCACCCGTCGATCAAGCTGGTGTACGACATCTTCGACACCAACGAGGCCCTCGAAGCCAAGCTGCTCACCGGCAACTCCGGCTATGACGTGGTGGTACCGTCCAACGTGTTTTTGGCCAAGCAGATCGAAGCCGGGGTGTTCCAGCCGCTGGACCGCAGCAAGCTGCCAAACTGGAACCACCTCGATCCCAAGCTGATGAAGTTGATTGAGGCTAACGACCCGGGTAACCAGCATGCCGTGCCTTACATGTACGGCACCATCCTCATCGGTTTCAACCCGGCAAAGGTCAAGGCTGCCTTGGGCGACAATGCACCGGTAGACAGCTGGGACCTGATCTTCAAGGAAGAAAACATCAGCAAGCTCAAGCAATGCGGGGTGGCGCTGCTGGACTCGCCCTCCGAGATCCTGCCCCTGGCCTTGCAGCACCTGGGCCTGGACCCCAACAGCAGCAACCCCAAGGACTACGACAAGGCCGAAGCGCTGCTGATGAAGATCCGCCCCTACATCACCTACTTTCACTCCTCCAAATACATGGCCGACATCGCCAACGGTGATATCTGCGTGGCCGTGGGCTATTCCGGCAGCTTCTCCCAGGCCGCCAATCGCGCCAAAGAGGCCAAAAACGGCGTGACCGTGGACATGCGCCTACCCAAGGAAGGCGCGCCGATCTGGTTCGACATGCTCGCCATCCCCAAGGGCGCCAAAAACCCGGACGACGCCTACACCTTCATCAACTACCTGCTGCAACCCAATGTCATCGCGCCGGTCAGCGACTTTGTCGGCTACCCCAACCCGAACAAGGACGCCACCGAGTTGGTCGACCCGGCTATTCGCCATAACCCCAACCTGTACCCGACCGATGCGGCCATGGTCACGCTCTACACCCTCAAGCCACTGGACAGCAAGGCCGAACGGGCCAGAACACGGGCCTGGACCAAGATCAAATCCGGGAGGTAACGCCCTGTAGATTTTACGGTAGGCCTACGTAAGCACCGCCTCCCTGGCCGGCCGAGCCCTAGCATGGAAATTGCGAGCCCGTACCTCGGGCCGTTTCCATCTACCGGCCAGACAGGGAGCCTCACCATGACCTCACCCGCTGCAAACAATACCGAAACGAACGCCAAGCGCCTCGATGAACGCGACGCGCTGTTCACCCAACTCTACGTCGGCCCCTCGTTCAGGGAGACCGCAGCTCACTTGTTGCGCGAGTCGCTGCGCGAACAATACCCGACGCTGGATATCGACCCTGACACCGCCATGGTCGGTACGCCCACCTGGCAATTGATCGGCGATGACATTGTGGCCGGCCCCACCCACTATCAGTCGCTCAGTGACACCCTCGCCATACAGGCCGTCCTGGCGGAGCCTGCGCTCTACATCGAGGGCGAGCACTTTCTCACCCAGCAACCGATCGCCGAGCCCGCACTGCACTTGCCCGTGCGCATCTGTGAGTTGGCCAAGACCCTCAACCTGCTGGCGCCCGTCATGCTGCGGGCCTTTCAGCAACAGTTGGTCGCCTATTGGAACCAGACCAACGGCGGCGGCCCCCATTGGCATGAGTTGTCGAACCGGTTTCGGGCAGTCTGGAACGTCGAGGCCGCCGATGACTGGAGCGCCACCGAGTGCGCCATGGCGCGCATCCTGTTCACCCACCCCGACAAGGCCGATCGCAAGGGCAAAGATCCATACGACCTCAAGGCCTGCCTGGTAGAAATAGCCCGCATCGACGCAGAGCAAGTGACCCACCAGAATGAAGCGGTAATCGCGGTGCTGCTCGGCATGCATGAAGGGCAAACATCGATCCTCGTGCATTCGTTGCTTAAGGGTTATGAAAAATTCCCCTCGTTTGAGCAACTGGGCCATTCGCTGTTTGCGCACGTACCGGGGTCTACTTCAAAGCAGGAAATCCATTGGCGCCTTTACGAACCCGAGGGTGACTTTTTTGATCAGCAGGCCTGCGCCATCGTGTCGCTGCTGGTGGAAGCCGTGGGTGACATCGACTTTTCAGAGCTGCGCCACACCGATACGGCTGATGTCGCCCTGGGTACGCCGCCTGCCGTCGTTCCCCTTGCCACGGATAAAGGCCCAAACCTTGAGTGGTATCAGAACCGGTTGCCCGACTGGTTGATGAATGCGTCAAACACCGATCAGAATTTCTTCGCCCGCCACCTGAAGGACCTCGCCGCGCTGCATAACCAGAATGCCGGCCGCTCCTATCTGGACGACATCCCATCCATCGAAGCGTACGCATTGAAGATGACCAAGGCGCAAATGCTCAAGGACCACCCTGACAGCGCCAACCTGCCTTTGGATAAAATCTGCTTGGAGGTCAAGAGCCTCACGATCTGGGGCTCCTTCGTCGTACCGGGCCAGTTCAACACCATCACCTTCAGCGTGGCTGAACTGGCCCTGCAAAACCTCATTGCACTGCCGACCGGCAACCGCTCCCTCAAGACTCAAAATGGCTTCAACCTGCCTGAGTGGCTGGACGCAGACTATTTTGTATCGTTGGTCACCGCCGCCGATATCGGCCGCACCTATCCGGCGTTGATCAAAGAAAAACTGCTGGACGACCCGCAGGAATCCTCGCGCCGCCAAACCCTCTACAGCCAACACCTGCGTATCCAGCTGCCGATGCAGGCGCTGCAAGCCAAGATCCGCCAGCAAGAGGGTATCGACGAGCGTGGCTACCGTTACGTGACTGCGGTGCTGCTGGACGAAGCCACTGACCGCCGGGTGGACGGGCAAACCATTGTGCTCAGTCCATTGGCTTTCCGGCCGCTGCGGCGCGCGGATGCGTCGCTCGATACCGTCGCCAACATGTATGTGATCGGCCCGGATGACCCGGCAGCCGGCCCATGCCTGCTGTATCGGCCCATGTTCACGCCAGCGCTGATGCAGTTCCCGTCGCCGGCCAATCTGATCTATGCAATCTCACAGTCAAGCAGCCTGCGCGAGTCGGTGCTGGCCTGGCTACCAGACGCTGTGCGCAACGACTACGCCAACCATGTATTTCCCGGCGCACTGCCTTCACCCTGGCAGGTGGCCGATTACCTGGTGGAGCCTGACAAGCTGTGGACCATGAGCGGACCAATGGCGCTAAGTGAACAAGTGCTCAGCGGTGATCGGTTCGCCACGCTGTTTCAAGCCAACGCCGATGCCCTGATCGAACTGGCTGATCGGCAATCGGTCTCTAACGCTGAAAATCGCTGGGCCACCTTCAAGCATGCCGGTTGGCTGATATTCAACCTGGTGCTGCCCTTTCTCGGCCGTGGCGTCGGCACGGCGGCGTGGATTTGGCAGGTGGTCGATCAACTGCAAAATTTTATCGAGGCGCAGGAACACGGCGATAAACAAGCCGAGTGGTCAGCGTTCACCGATGTCCTGCTCAACCTGGGCATAGCGATCACCTTGCATGTCGCCAGTCGTAGCCACCGTCCCGGCTACCCACGCAAATCCCGGCCCACGCTGGCGAAGGCGACAACGGCCAAAGAGGTCACGGTCAAACAACAGCCGACCCTGATCCAAGTACTGCCGTCCATACATTCACCGCACTTGCACCTCAGTGGCGCAATCAAGCGCGCCCCAGGCGAACTCAGCACCCTGCTCGACAGCTTCAAGGTCAGTAAACCCAAGGATCTGGGCACCGCTGAAACCGCGCAAGGCCAGTACCAGCACCTTTACCATCAGGCTCAGAAATACTATGCCCCCGTAGGAGACCGCTGGTTCGAAGTCAGCGCCGATGAAGATGAAACGGTGGTCATCATCGACCCCAAGGAGCCCGAACGCACAGGCCCGGCATTGATTCACAACGCCCGTGGCCAATGGTTTATCGACACCCGCCTGCGCTTGCGCGGCGGCGGCCCCAAGAGGCAGCAGGCAAGGTCCAAATCCGAGGCGGACGCCAAGGCTGATGAAGCCCAGCGGCGTCTGTCGCAATTCGAGCACGACAAGAGCGCCCTGCAATTGGAGGTGCAACAGGCACGGGTCGCGATGGATGCCCCCCAGGCCAGCACCTCGGCACAGGCGCGCCGTGAACGTTATCTGCAAACACTCGAGACCCAGAGCAAAAGTTACGAAACGGCGCTGCAACAGCTCAAGGTATTGAATGTCTTCGCCCCCACCGCCAATTATCAGGAGCAAGCCGTGCGCTACGTAGGCGCCCAACTGGACCTGACCGAAACCGGGATACGTGAAGCCCAGGTCCCCTTCACGCCCAGGCTCAAGACTGTGCTGGACCAGATCGAGCACCAGATCAGCCACCCCCGGGACCGTCACATCGACGATGCCCAGACAATGACCGACATGAGCCAGGACATGATCGAGCGCCTCAACTACGTTGAATCGCGCTTCGCTCAACTCAGGACGATGGGCGAAACCGGCTTCAAGATCATCCGCGAACACCGCAAGCGCTTGCCGATCTACACCGCCCGAGACCTCAGGGCCCTGCAGGTGACGATGGCGCGCAACCTGTGCGTGGACGACAGCAGTATCACCACTGCACCGAATGCCTGGAATGCCATCGACGGTATTGTCGACAGCGCCGACCTGTCGATCCAGACCTTGCGCGAAACCCTGCTTGAGCGCGGCGAGTCGCAGCTGGACGAACGCATCGAGACTCTCGGCAGCCTGGTGGAACAGTTCAATATCCTCGATGAGCGCCTGCAGGATTTCCCCCAGGAGTTTACCGACGTCGCGCTCGCCGGCCCACTTTCTCGCCTGCGTGAAAAAATCCGCGGGTTTTACAACGAAACCGTCGGCCACCTGGAACTGCTGCACAATGATCGGGAAGCCCTGCGAAACCGACCCACACCGCCGCCGACACCTCCGAAGACCAAGAAAAAAGTCATTTACACGCGTTACAACGGTGTGCTGATCGGTGAGCCACGCCTGTCCGCCACCGGCGATGAAACCGGGTTCGTGGATATTCGCTCGCCACTCAACCAGCAGGTCATGGCGACATTCCATGAAAAACTCCCAGGCGTCTGGGTACAGCACGTAAGCCCTATCGAAACGCCTCCCCCCGTCGCCGTCCATATCGACATGTGTATCAACCAGGCCCAGGATTTGCTCGACGGGCTGGAGGCCTTCAAGCAACGGGCTACCGAACAAGCCGCCAAGCCGGAGCGTAGTGCCATTGGCATCGAATGGCTGTATCACCAGCACGCGCAGAAACTGGAACAGGCTTCTGCCAATATCGAAGAGGCCTTGACCGTAAGCAATGTCACCGACAGCCACCTGGCCTCGGCGGCCGTCGTCGACAAACAGCTCAGCGACGCGACGCAAGTACTCTACGCAGAGGCGCGGCACTACAAATCACTTTTGATCAGAAAACGCCCACCCACGATGGCGGGTGTGGAGTGGTTGATGCAGAACAACGAAATCGTCATCAAAAAAACCGTCAAGCGGCGCCGACTCAAAGGCCCTGATAACGATTATCTGGACGAGTACACCATCAGTAATCGCAACGACAATAGCGTGCTGTGGTATGCGCATTTTCATTACTCAACCAACTGGGTACGCGCCAAGACGTTTCTACGGGCGCGCTTGAAAACCCCGCAAGAGCATGCCAGGGGCACTCAGTCCGATACCCTCAACGGTCTTAGCGAGAAGCAAAAAACCACGGTCTATCTCAGCGAAATCAATCTGGAGCAGGCACGACGGTTGTTTTTCAACGTGAAATGATCACTCGCTGGTCTACGCAGCAGCCCCGTTCTGTTTAAACAAAGTGCGGGGCCTAGACGTATCCACCGCCCCCGCCGCCACAGTGCCCGCTACCTTGCCCATTCCTGACGCCCATCCAGGCCATTGAATGCGAAGGAGCTGCACATGCCCAATAACGTCGCGAATAACCACCGCCCACCCACGCCCTATGAACTGCTCACCCAATTGACCACCGGGCCCACCACCCGGGAAGTCGCCGCCACTACACTGCGATCAGCACTCACAGAGCTGTACCCCACGCTGAATATCGACCCCGACCTGGCTGTGGTAGTCAGCCCTCAATGGGAGGTGGCCGGCAATACCGTCAAGCGTGCGCAGGACATTATCGAATCGCTTACCTCGGTGCTGGCTCGCCAGGCACTGTCCAGCGATAAAGTGACCTACATCGACGGACTGCACTTCCTCACCCTGCAACCTTACGCTGCGGTTCCTGTACACCTTGCGGTGAAAATTGATGCCATCGCACGGCTGATCAACGAATTATCCGACCTGCTGTTCACCGCCTTCCAGGAACAGGAGCTGGACTACTGGAACGCCTCCAACGCCAGCATCGGTCCGCGTTGGCAGACCTTTTCCAACTCTCTGAGGAAGGTCTGGAACATCACCGAAGAGCAAGGCTTGAGTGAACAGGAATGCGCCATGGCTCGCACGGTTTTCCAGGAACCCGACCTGGCCAGGCGTTCGCTCAAAGATCCTTACAAGAGCCATGCCTACTTGGTTGACGTGGATGTCCTAAAGGACGGCGAGCCCACCCATGTCAGCTTCCTGGACATGACCGTATTGGTGGGTGAGTACGATAACCGCCAGATCGTCCTGACACACTCACTGGTCAACGGGTACGAGACGTTCGAGTCACTGGCCCGGCTCGGCGCCTCGCTGCCTTCGCGAATGAGCGCGCCGAAACAGGACACCACCTTGCAATGGCGCTTGTATGAGCCCGACGGCAACTTCTTCGATGCGCAGGCCTGCACCTTGATCGCGCTGCAAATCCAAATGATCGGCAGTTTCGGCGGACCCGGTGTGCGTGAACAGCCGCGCGCGCCTGCCGTCGCCCGCATCGTGCCCAGCATCGAAGAGATGAGCGATCACCAACTGTCGAATATCCGCGACATTCATCAACGACTCCCGGACTGGCTGGCTTCGGCGACAGACTCCGATATTGCTGCCTACAGCCGTTACATGATCGACCTGGCCCAACTGCACACCCATCACAACGGCGAAACGTTTCAGGACGGCATCCCCTCCATCCGTGACTACGCCCGCACACAGTTGCAAAGCCGTGTCCGCTCTCCCGACAGGGGCGTGAGCCTGAACATGGACAAAATCGAAATCGTGATCCAGAGCCCGGTTCTTTGGGGCACGTTTATCGTTCCGGGGGCCATGGACATAACCCGTCGCAGCCTGATCGACCTGGCCTTGGAAAACCTCACCGGCCTGCCCACCGGCAACACGACGGTGCATTACAACGGCAAGGACAATGGCGTTCCCGGCTGGCTGACCTACGGCTATTTGAAAGACGTGATCGAAGACATCGATATAGGCCAGTTCTACCCCGCCCTGGTCAAACAGAAACTACTCGACGACCCGCCGCAATCCAGCCACCGACAGCTGCTCTACACCAGCCACCTGCAGATGCAACTGCCGCTGCTGGCCCTGCAGATGAAAATCCGCAACCAGAACGGCATTGATGAGCTCGGTTACCGCTACGTCGCCGCAGCGGTGCATGCCGATGAACATGAACGCAAAGTCGATGGACAGCCCATCGTTTTCCGCACTCTGGCCTTGGTGCCTACCTTGCGCCCCGGCCATGAGCAAGATGTGGTCACCAATATGTTCGTGATCGGCCCGAGGCGTTCCGAGGCTGGCCCATGCGTACTTTATAGGCCCCTGATGGAACCCGCCCTGATGCAATTTGCGTCTCGACAAAACCTGCTGTACGCCATCAAACATGAGCGCTCATTGCGCGAGTCGGTGTTGGCTTGGCTGCCCGAAGCGCAGCGGTTCAACTATGCCCAATACGTTTTTCCCGACACCCTGCCCTCGCCTTGGACCGTGGTGCGTGCGCTGGTCGAACCGCTGACCGTACTGTACATGAGCGGCCCGATAACGCTGAGCGATGAAGAAGTGGGGAATGACACCTTGGCGACGCTATTCAAGGCCAACGCCAACGCAATGGTCGAACTGGCTACACGCCAGTCGGTGTCCAACGTGCAGAAGCGTTGGGCGACGTTGCGACATGCCGGCTGGCAAATATTCAATGCCGCGCTGCCCTTCATGGGCAGGACCGTTGGGATCGCCGCCTGGATCTGGCAAATCATGGACGATCTGCAATCTGCCGAGGAGGCAGTGAACAGGGGTGACCAGCCCGCTTCCTGGACAGCGTTGGTGGATGTATTCCTCAATCTTGGCATGGCACTGACCCTCCATATCGCGCTACGCCACCCCCGCCCGCTGAAGCCGTTCGACGCCCCCAGGATCGAGACTGGATTAGAGCCAACGGCGATTAAAACAGTGGATAAACCGCCAGTGGCCGAGAAAAAATACACTGCAATGCAACACGCTAATATTTCCGACAGCCAATTGCTTGCTTCGCATCAAGGCGCCGTACACACCCGCGGAGCGCTGAGTCATAGCCGACTGGGCCTGGCCAAAGCACTCGACAGTTTCAATGTCGCCAAGCCCGATGAGCTGGGCGTACAAAACAAAACCCCCGGTCGCCACCTCAATCTCTACCCGCTGGCAGACAAGTGGTATGCGCCGGTCGGTAAGCGTTGGTTCGAGGTGATGGTGGATGACAACGACAGCGTCATCATCATTGATCCGAAGGCCCCCTTGCGTACCGGCCCACCGCTGATCGGCAACCTGGACGGCCAATGGTTTGTCGATAACCGTTTGCGACTGCGCGGCGGTGGTCTTCGAAATCGCAGGCGGGCAGTCAAGGTTGATCAACCTGCGCGTATCGCGGCATTGAAGACCCAGCTCAATGCCTTCGACGCAGTCGCCGCCAGCAAACAACTGGACGTGCTTGAGTCAAAGCCTGCGCAGGACGCAACGCCCGGCCCGTCTACCGACCTGCGACGTACAGCGTTCGTCGGTAAGGTCGATAGTCGGCTGGCACAGTACGACGAAGCAATCAGCCAGCTTAAGTCCTTGAGCATCATCGACACCGTGCCGACTTACCAGAGCAACATGAGCGGTTACCTGCAACAACAAGTGCAACTGACACAGCTCGCCCTGCAACAACAAATCCTGGCCTATAAGGAGGCGTTGAAGTCATCGTTACCCGTCCTCGACGCAGAGGTAGACGTCGACTACAAAAACCAGGCACAAAGCGCACAAACCCTGTCGACTCTGAACCAGGGGATCATCCAGCGCATGGCGTTCATCAAGGACCGCTTCAGCGATCTCAAGGCGCTGGGGGATGACGGCGCAAAAGTCATTCGCAAAGCCATGGAGGAATTGCCGCAGTTCAGCCTCCTGGAACTAAAATCTTTGGAGATCATCTTGGCCCGATACCTGTGTATCGATGAAACGCAGAGCCAGATCCCGGCCACGCTGCGTGAGCGAATGGGCCAGATCGTCGATGCCGCCGAACTCAACATCGAGAGCTTCAGGGAGATTGTGGAACGGAGCAACGGCGCGGCGCTGGATGACCGTATTAATGTGCTCAACAGCCTGGTGGACCAGTTTTCCAGCGCCGATCAACGCCTGCTGGACCTGCACGCCGAGTACTCGCAGCACTTGCTGAAGGCCCCCTTGGAGAGTTTTCGCCAGCAGATCAGCGAGTTCAGCCAGCGGGCCATACGCGACCTGGCCTCCCTGTTGCGCGAGAAAAAAGCGCTGGAGCCCAAGCCCGGCAGTTCAAAGGCAGAGCCGACGCCACGGCACAAAGTGATCAAGACACGTCAACACGGCATGGTGATGGGTGAACCGCGTGAAACCGACAATACCCTGGTCGACGTCAAGGCAGGCCTGACCGGCAAAGTGATCGCCACGTTCCATGAAAAGGCGCCGGGAGTCTGGGTCAAACGGCAGAAAACTCCGTCGCAGCTTCCCGCACCTGTCGCCTTGGATTTGGACACTTGCATCAATACCGGGCAAACGTTGCTGGATGGCGAACAGGCTGAAATCCGCAAATATCAGGGGTTTTCCAGGAAAGCGTGGCATGCCCCCCAAGACATTCAAGACATGTTCGATGGCTATGCAAGGGTCCTCGAAAACGCATCGAGCAACATCGAAGAAGCCCTGACCCAACGCAACCTCACAGAAAGCGACCATGCTTCCGCCGCCTTGACCAACCGCAACCTCAGCGACGCAGCACAACGCTTCCATCGGCAGGGAAAGAAAACCTATATCGAGATGATCAAGCAACAAGCGCCCACCGCTGAACGGGTGGAATGGCTGCACAGCCAAGGGCTGATCACCATCGTCAAGACCATCACCCGCCGCCCCCTCAAAGGGCCCAGAAAGGACTATCTGGACGAGTACGAGATTCGCGATAAAGAGAGCGGCACTGTGCTGTGGTACGCGCACTTTCACTATGCGACGAAGGATGCCGCACGGGAGAACTTCACCAAGGACCATCTCAAGACCCGCGAGCAACAACGGCTCGGTGGTTCCCACCAACGCACCGGGCCCAGTGACTGGGACATGATTGAAATTCACCGTCGCACAATCGGTGCTCAACTGGCCCAATCACTGTTCTTTGAAAGCTGATCGCGCTTTATGACAGCCATGCCTGACGCAAGCGTGCCAGCGCCTGTGCGATGGCCGCCTCGGGCACAGCGGCAAACCCCATCACCAGGCCAGCGTGCTGGTCCAGTGGTGGGCGTGAGCCAGCCAGCCAATAGCTACTTAAACCGTTGATCTCGACATCCACAGCATGGGCCTGAGCGAGCAGCGCCTGCTCGCGTGCCAGGCTGTCCACCCGTACTGTCAGGTGCAGCCCAGCTGCAACGCTGGGTAGTGCACCGACGCCAGGCAACCCGTCGGGCCAACCCGCCAAGAAGGCATTGCGGCGACTCAGTGCAGCGCGACGCATCCGGCGAATGTGCCGCTGGAAATGCCCCGCCGCCATGAATTCCGCCATCACCGCCTGGGTACTGACCTCGGAATGACGCATGTCCACGGCGCGGCGCCGGGTGAAGGCTTGCACCAGGTCCGGTGGCAGTACCAGGTAACCCAGGCGCAACGCCGGGAATGCCACCTTGCCGAAGGTGCCGACGTACAGTACGCGACCACTGCGATCCAGCGCCGCCAAGGGCGACAGGGGCGCGCCGCTGTAGCGATACTCGCCGTCATAATCATCCTCAATGATCCACCCGCCGCTACGCTCGGCCCAGGCCAGCAACTCCAGACGCCGCGCCAGGCTCATCACCACACCCAGCGGGTATTGGTGGGAAGGCGTGACATAGGCCACACGGCAACCCTCAAGGCTGTTGAGCGCTTGGCAATCCATGCCCTCGCTGTCGACCGGCACGCCATGCAATCGCCCACCAGCCAGGGCAAATGCATGACCAGCCGCGCGGTAGCCCGGGTTTTCCACCGCCACATCGTCCCCGGGCTCTACCAGCAACTGTGCACAAAGGCTGATTGCCTGCTGTGCGCCACTGGTGATCACAATTTGTTCAGCCGTGCACTGCATGCCACGCGAACTGCGCAAATACGCGGCGATCAAACCGCGTAGGCGATCGTCACCTGCCGGGTCGCCGTAGCACAGCAGTTCCAGGTTCGGCTTACGCCAGAACGCCCCATTCAGCTTGGCCCATATCTCAAACGGAAACAGATCAAAGGCTGGCACACCCACGCGAAATGCCCGAGGCGGCCCCACTGGAGGGTGGGCCAGGTGGTTGTTTTTGACCCGCGTCAGTCCCGCGCTGTGGATAACTTCACTGTCCAGATCTTGCGGCAAATCCGCCCATTTTGTGGATAAGGCTGGGGATAACCCTGTTGAAAACCCTGTGGATACTTTTGTGGATAGTTTTTTGACCGTGGGCAGTTGGGCGACGTAGGTGCCATCACCCACCCGGCTTTCGATAAACCCTTCTGCATACAACTGATCGTAGGCGCGCACCACGCTGTTGCGCGAAATCGCCAGCGCCGCCGCCAAATCACGCGTGGCGGGCAACCGCGTGCCACTGACCAACCGCCCGTCCAGCACCCGCTGGCGCAAGGCTTCATACAGCTGGCGCGTCAGGCCCAGGCGGCGATCCAGTTCGATACCTGCGGGGTTGAACGACAGCGGCGGCGTGATGGGCGACATATTGGACCTATGAAATTGGTGCCAGATGGCTCTTACAACGAACCATTAGCCTGCCTAGGATGCAGGCATTCGCCAAGGAAAATTTCCATGTACACACCGCGCGCCTTTGCCCTCGATGATTTGCCTGAACTGCAGCAACTGATCCAGCACACCCGCCTGGCGCAGTTGGTAACCTTTGGCGAGCAAGGCCTGCAGGCCAGCCACTTGCCGCTGCTGCTCAACCCCGATGAAGGCCCCAATGGCACGCTGTACGGGCACCTGGCCAAGGCCAACCCGCAGTGGCGTGACCTGCAAAATGGCAGCGAAACATTGGTGATCTTTGCCGGTGCCGACGCTTATGTCAGCCCGGCATTTTACCCGGCGAAGGCCGAGCACGGCAAAGTGGTGCCGACCTGGAATTACCTCGCCGTGCATGCCTACGGCAAGGCTGAGGTATTTACCGATGCCGAGCGTCTGCTCGCAGTGGTCACGGCACTTACCGATCGCCATGAAGGCAACCGCGCCCAGCCATGGAAAGTCAGCGACGCGCCGGCCGACTACATTGACGGCATGCTCAAGGCCATCGTCGGCTTCGCCCTGCCCGTCGAGCGCCTGATCGGCAAACGCAAACTCAGCCAGAACCGCAGCGCTGCCGATATCGCCGGCGTGCGCGAAGGCCTGGCTGCCAGTATTGATGTGCGCGACCAGACCCTCGCGCGCTTTATTCCCCAAGGAGTTTCAGAATGAGTCAGATCGACATCCGCCAGGTGACTGCCGTCGACCACGCCGCGTGGCTACCGCTGTGGCAGGCGTATTTGAAGTTCTACGAAACCGAACTGCCGGACGCCGTCAGCCAAAACACCTGGCAACGCCTGATCGATGCCAACGAGCCGACCCATTCAGCGCTTGCCTGGCAGGACGGCAAGGCGGTGGGCATGGTCAACTTTATCTACCATCGCTCCAACTGGAGCATCGAGAATTCCTGCTACCTTCAGGACCTGCTGGTGGACCCGTCCCAGCGCGGCACCGGCGTGGGCCGCAAGTTGATCGAGTTTGTCTACGCCACCGCCAAGGTCGATAACTGTGCGAAGGTGCACTGGCTGACCCACGAAACCAACGCCACTGCGATCCAGCTGTACGAACGCATTGCCGAACGCCCAGGTTTTATTCAATTTCGCAAAGGTCTTTAAGGAGCGCAGCATGCCTATCTCACCCGCCGACTGGAAAGGCGTCCCGGCGCCCACCGTTCAACTGCTGGAGGGGCGGTTTATCCGCCTGGAAAAACTCGACCCGGCGCGGCATGCCGACGGCCTTTTCGGCGCCCTTGAAGGCCCCGGTGCCGACCCGAAACTCTGGGACTATTTACCTTACGGCCCCTTCCCCGAGCGCGGCGCCTTTGATACCTGGCTGAATAATCACGCCGCCAATAGCGACCCGTACTTCTTCAGCGTGATCGATCGCGCCACCGGCGACGTGCAGGGCATCCTCAGCTTGATGTCCATCGTGCCGGCGCAGGGCCGTATCGAAATCGGCCACGTCACCTTCGGCGCGCCGATGCAACGCTCGCCGAAAAGCACCGAGGCGGTGTACTTGTTGGCCAAATACGCGTTCGAGCAGGGCTACCGTCGGCTGGAGTGGAAGTGCAACAACGGCAACGCCCGCTCAAAATACGCCGCCGAGCGCTTGGGTTTCAGCTTTGAAGGCGTGTTCCGCCAGCATATGGTGGTGAAGGGGCAGAACCGCGATACGGCGTGGTATTCGATCCTGGATTCGGAATGGCCAACCGTGGGCGCAGGCTTTGAAGCGTGGTTGTCAGAAGCCAACCAGCGCGGTGATGGCCAAGTGAAAACACTGGCCGAGTGCCGGGCCTGAATCTCAGGTACAACACAAAATAAATGTGGGAGCGGGCTTGCCCGCGATAGCGCTAGATCAGTCACCAAATGCTGTGACTGGCACACCGCATTCGCGAGCAAGCCCGCTTCCACATGGGATCTTCAGCGTTTTCCAGTTATGCGCTCCTGCGAACTTTCACCACACCCATCTTCAACCCAAACGGCCTGAACACCGCATTCAACGACTTCAGCGTCTGATTCCCTTCACCATGCTCGATATGCACCAAGGTACGTACGGAAATTTTGCACATCTTGGCGAACTGACCTTGATGCAGACCGGTAACTTCGGTGCGCAGGCGACGAACAGCATCGCCTATCTCCAGCGAGCCGTCGGCCAAACCTTGTTCGACGCTCTCGATCAGCAGGGCACGGGCGTCCAAAGTGATAGTCATCTCAGCCCCCATTGCTTCAGGCGCAAGTCCAGTTTCCCCAAAGGAATGCTGGGATGATTCAAGGTCACAGCGGGCAAACCACTGGTAACTAGAAGATCCGGCAACGCACGCAGGTGCTCTGCGTCTTGTCGTAACCGTTCAAAGCTTTGTTCGGGGTCGACAATATCGGCTATCGCCTCGCATACCGCTCTCCAATTGATATCACCCGCAATCTCCAGTGCTTTTGGCCACTTGGTGGTTCGAGTCACAGCTTCAGCGTCCATGACCATGGGGGCCAGGTCATAAACAGGGGCCAGCCGCAAAGCATCACGCTCTCGGATGATCGATGTATTGCGCCCGTGGTTATCTGAGTTGCCCAACACCTTATTCAGCAAATCCCGGCGCAAGTACTCAGCGACCAGATCAACAACTTGCGTCTCTTGCCCCACCGCTCGCCATTGCTCCACCAACAGTCTCACGACCTCTGAATGATCCATGTAACTACCAGGGTTCGTCACACCCGCTAACGAGTAGATCGACTCGACTGCCAACCTTTCAACACCGCTTTCACTGAGCCTGCGATCAAAACGGTGCATCCACAGACTCGGCTTTGTGGCCTCCTCCAAAGCCAACCCTTCGGTGGCGACTGTGTCGATTCCAAGCGTCTGAAGTGCTCTGTAGTAGTGGTACTCGCTTCTCAGAATGTCTTGATCATTCTGCGTGGCCTGGTTGCGGGCGAACTTGATGAACCAGTGCTGAGCAACGTCCTCGTCATTCAGGACGGCGTCTGGATACAACAAGCCGTCGGTACTCTGTGTCATCAACAGCTTAGGCGCCTCGCCGCCCGCGCCAGTAGCCCCTCCTATTGCGGCACCTTGCTCGTAGGCATACTCCAGAAAGCGGTTATCGCGACTGATTACATCCTGTCGTGGGAAACCAATCGGTGCTTCCCCCTCAAGGGCTTGCACGGATTCCCTGATGCGCATATTCCCAATGGGTGCCGGGGTACTGCGCGCCAATAAAAACAAATCAGCATCGACGTCCTGCGGTTTCTCACGCCCAATACGCTTCATCAAAAACCGCTTGGCCGCACCAGCGGGCGCAATATCGTGCAAGAAGGCAGGCGCCGACTTAAGCAAGACAACATCCCACTCTAGAGGGAACCGCGCACTGACAGCGTTAGAAAAAGGTCGCTGGATGTCCTCTAGGTTATCGACGAGATAATCCTGACGGTAATGGAACCTGCAAGCCCCATTGAAGCCCTTCTGAGGCTCAGCAAACTCCAGCCGCATAGCATCACGCCATTGCCCATCGGCGAAAATCTGCAACATCAAAGAGTAGGGGGCTTCCATCTGCATTTTAGTGCACCTGTTAAGCAGTTACGCGAGTGACTCTTGCAATATAGTGCATTTTGGCTGAGCCGAGCGGTTCTTTTTATGCACTATAATGCATATATCGGGGTTAGACCGCTCAAAGAACGCAATTTAATGCAAACGAGTAAGCCGTCACCGCTCTGACACATTCCTGCAATCCCCCTCCGCTATACAGGTCGCCTCGTTTTCCATAACAAGGTCGTCCGCCATGCCACCGTCGCCCCATCGCCTCGCTCTTGCCATTGCCTTATTGGCCAGCGGCCTCGCAGAAGCTGCGCCTGCCCCTACCAAGAACCTGCAAATCGACACTCCCACCACCACCGGGCAGACCCTGGGTGGCAGTGATTCGTTGAAGGTTTCGGCGCCAGGCAGCATCACCACCTCCGGGGTGGCGGTCGGTCTCAAGGATGGCACCAGCGGCGCAGGCGTGGTGGTGGATAACGCGGGCAAGATCCTGTCCACAGGCGGCCGGGCCATCGACGTCACGGGGGACGCCAACACCACACGCTACTACAGCCTTTATAACCGCACCGGTGGTGTGATCCAGGGCAGCAACGATGCCTTGCGCATCAACAGCAACTTCGCCAGTGGCAGCGTGTTGATTGATAACAGCGGTACCCTGCGTTCCGCCACCGGCCGGGGTTTGAACCTGGATGCACTGCGCAGCGCCAACGTCACCACCACTATCATCAACCGCGCCGGGGGCTTGATTCGTGGCGATGCCAACGACGGCATGAAGACCGGCGCCAACGCCAGCATCACCAACTACGGCGAGATCTCCAGCGGCGACACCCATAACCGCGATGAGAAGTTCGACGGCGTGGACATCGACTCCGCCACCGGCGTGACCGTGACCAACTACGGGCTGATTTCCGGTGGCCGTCACGGCATCACCACTGATCTGGGCGCCACGCTGACCAACTACGGCACGGTGATCGGTCGCAACGGTTCGGGTTTTGGCTCCGATGGCGACGGCACGGTGATCAACCACGGCACCATCACCGGCGCGTTCTCCGGGCTGCAACCGGATGGCGACGGCGATGGCGTGGACATCGACAAAATCGCCCATATCGAAAACTACGGGATCATCCAGGGCGTCGGCGCCGGGGGTGTCGACAAGAACGGCTTTGCCAACGGCAGTGAAGGCATCGCCCTGGGCGGCGGCTATGTGTACAACGCCAAGGGCGCGCTGGTCAGCGGCGCCAACAATGCGGTGCTGGTGGACGATGGCAGCGACGGCCCGGGCGTGGCTGCAACCACCCTGGAGAACCACGGCGTTATTCAAGGCCTGGAGGGTTTTGGGGTGAAGTTCGTCGGCAACTTCGCCGACACCGTGATCAACGGCGGCACGATCAGCGCCAGTAACGGCCTGGCCCTCGACCTGGGCGGCGGCGACGACAAGTTGGTGCTGCTCGGTGGCAGCCGCTTTGTCGGCCTGGTGGACGGTGGTGCTGGTTACGACCGTGTGAGCATGGACGATGCGGCGGGCGGCAGTTTCGGCAACAGCCGTAACTTCGAGTGGCTGGACGTCAAACAAGGCATTTGGACGCTCACCAGCAATGGCGACTTCAGCGATGGTGGTGAGATTTTCAGCGGCGCCAAGCTGATCAACCAAGGCGGTATTGCCGGTAACGTGACGGTCGACGCCGGCGGTATTTATGCCGGTGGCGGTTCGGTGGGCAGCCTGGTGGTCAACGGCACCTTGCAGACCAACACGGCTCTGGGCAACGCGACCATCACCCGCGACTTGAACATGGGCAGCGGTTCTAACCTGGCCTACGGCGTGAACGCCGATGGCAGCAGTGCGCCGATCAAAGTCGGCGGCACGGCTTATCTCAATGGCGCGACCCTGGCGGTCAACCCCGGCGAAGGTACGTACCCGTGGCAAAGCCACTACACCGTGTTGCAAGCCGGCAGCATCAACGGCACCTTTGGCAACGTCACCAGCGACTACGCCTTCTTGACCCCGACCCTGGATTACAGCCCCACCCAGGTTGGCCTGACGTACAGCCGCAATGACATCGCCTTCAACCAGTTCGCCACGACCCGCAACGGCGCCAACGCGGCCAACAGCCTGGCGGGCCTGGGCAAGAACAGCCCGCTGTATACCGCCTTGCTTAACACCACCAATGCCACGGCAGGTGGGGCGATTGAGCAATTGGCAGGCAGCAGCACCGCCAATCTCACCAGCGCCACCCTGGGCGCCAGCGCCCAAGTGGGCAACAGCATGCTGGCCGCCATGCAGCAAATGGGCGGTGGTGCCGGACTGCTGCTTGGGCTGGATCAAAAAGACACACCTGCGCTCGCCGCCACGGGCGTGCCCAGCGATGCACGCAACCTCAACGACCCGAACGCACGCGGCCGCCTGTGGCTGCAAGGTATCGGCAGCTACGGCAAGCTCGACAGCGAGCACGGCAGCAACGGCCTGACTCAACGCACCAAGGGCACGCTGCTGGGCGCCGACTGGGCGCTCGACAGCGACTGGCGCGTGGGCGTGCTGGGCGGCTATTCGAAGACCGACCTGGACACCACCGGCGTCGACGGCAGCGTCGACAGCTGGCACGCAGGCGTCTATGCCCTGCGCCAAAGCGGCCCATTGGCCCTGCGCCTGGGCGCTGCGTACAGCGGGCACCAAGGCGACAGCAAACGCACGGTGGCCTTCAACGGCTTCAGCGACCGCCCCAAGGGCGACTATGACGCCAACAGCCAGCAGGCCTTTGCCGAACTCGGCTACGCCCTGGGCAATGGGCGCCTGAGTGCCGAGCCGTTCGCCAACCTTGGCTACCAGCGCTACCAGCGTGACAGCTACAGCGAAAAAGGCGGGGCTGCCGCGCTGCATGTGGACGGCCAGACCCAGGACAATTTCAGCAGCACCTTCGGCCTGCGCCTGGCGCACCTGAGCCAACTGGACAATGGCATCAGCCTCACGCCGCGCGTCAGCGCAGGCTGGAAGCACACCTACGGCGATGTCGACAGCAACACGCGCCAGGCTTTCGTGGCCGGCGGCACGGCGTTCAATGTTGAGGGCAGCGCTCTGGACCGCGACAGCCTGTTGCTGGAAGCAGGCCTGGACGTGGGCTTGTCGGCCCGCCACAGCCTGGGCCTTGGGTATACCGGCGAGCTGGGCAACAACAGCCACAACCACGCGCTGACGGGCCAATGGCAAATGCGATTTTAATCGCACCGCAGTAGAGAAAACTCCCGCGAATCAGGGGTCGATAGCCTGACAGTTATCGCCCCGCCATCTCGCTAAATTCCCGGCCTCAATCACCAGAGGCTATGACTTCATGCCCTTCTCCGTCCTAAACCTTGCACGCGCTATCAGCCTGGCTGTTGGCGTAGCCAGTACCCCGTTTGCCCTGGCAGGCACACCTTTTCAGTACGAACTGGACTTTTCCAACGACACCCTGGCTTACCAGCCACCGGCCCCAATCGTACCCATCGACAGCTACTTCAACCAGGCGACGACTCACAACGGCCAGCAACTGGCTGCGGTGCTTAAACCTGCTTTGCAACGTGCACTGCAAGCCGGCGACCTGACCTCGGAAGAAATCAAAGGCCTGCAAAAAGCCGGTGACGCACTGTCCCAACAACCGGGCGGCCTGGGTGCGGCGTTCGAACAGTTGGCAGGCAGCCAGAATGCCAACTTGGCTGGCGCGACCCAGAACACCACCGCACACATCAGCAACTCATTGCTCTCAACCCTGCGCACGCTGCCCAACGATGGCAACGGTCACTTTTGGATGCAAGGCCTGGGCAACGGCGGCAAGCTCGATAAACAAGGCGGCAGCGACGGCCTCAAGCACAGCACTAAAGGCCTGATGCTGGGCGCCGACTGGGCCGTGGACCATGCATGGCGAGTCGGTGTAATGGGCGCCAAGTCCACCAGCGAGCTTCAAGCTCAACGTTTCAAAGGCGAACTCGACAGCTTGCACCTGGGCGGCTATGCCGTGCGCCAGGACGGCCCGTTGGCCCTGCGCCTGGGCGCGTTCTACAGCAATCACGCGGGCAAGAACAAACGTGACGTCAACCTGCTCGGTTTCAAGGAGCAACTCCAGGGCAAATACGACGCCCAAAGCCAAACGGTGTTTTCCGAGCTGGGTTACCAACTGGGCAATGCTGACATACACGTAGAGCCTTTCGCAGGCCTGGGCTATCAGCGCTACCACCGTGACAGCTTAAAAGAAAAGGGCGGTTTCACCGCGCTCAACGTCGGCTCACAGACCCAGCAAAACCTGAGCAGCACCTTTGGCCTGCGGCTGGCCACGGTGTACCGGCTCGACAATCGGATGAGCATCACACCCCACCTGAGTACCGGCTGGAAGCACCTCTATGGCGAAGTCGACAGCCAAGTGCGTCAATCCTCGCGCGCCGCACCGGGGATCATCGACAGCTTTACCATCACCGGCACTTCGCTGGACCGCAATAGCCTCGACATGCAAGCCGGCCTGGACCTCGCCTTGTCCACCGAACACAGTGTCGGCCTGACCTACAGCGCCCAAGCCGGTACCAACAGCCGAAACCATGGCCTTATGGGCGAATGGAAGATGAATTTTTAAACCGCGCTGATCGGTAAATTTCAGGCAAAAAAAAGGAGGGCACCTGCCCCCCCGAGGATTAAGCGGTAGTGTCGAAGGCTGGATCAGCCTTCGATTTCAATCAGGATTTCGCCAGGGTTGACCCGGTCGCCCTTGGCCACATGAACGGCGCTGACCTTGCCGGCAATCGCTGCCTGCACTTCGGTTTCCATCTTCATGGCTTCGGTAATCAGCACGGCCTGGCCAGCTTTGACCACATCGCCTTCCTTGACCAATACGTCGACGATGTTGCCCGGCATCGCCGTGCTGACATGGCCCGGCTCGGTTGCATGCTTGCGCTTGCTGCCGCCGCTGCTGACAAACTCGTTGAGCGGTTCGAACACCACTTCTTCGGGCATGCCGTCGATGGACAGGTAGAAGTGCCGCTTGCCTTCGGCCTTGACGCCGACACCGGTGATGTCCACGCGGTAGCTTTCGCCGTGTACGTCGATGACAAACTCGGTCGGCACGCCTTCACCACCGGCACGTGCCACGCCGCCGGCTTCAGGGATCGGCAACAGCACTTCAGGCGCCAGGGTGCCGGCGTCGCGCTCTTCGAGGAACTTGCGCCCGATGTCCGGGAACATGGCGTAGGTCAGCACGTCTTCTTCGGACTTGGCCAATGCGCCGATTTCGCCGCGCAGCTTGGTCATCTCCGGCTTGAGCAGGTCGGCAGGGCGATGGTCGATCACCTCTTCGCTGCCAATGGCCTGGCGACGCAGCTTCTCGTTCACGGTGCCCGGCGCCTTGCCGTAGCCGCCTTGCAGGTAGAGCTTCACTTCGTTGGTGATGGTTTTGTAGCGCTCGCCGGCCAGCACGTTGAAGAACGCCTGGGTGCCGACGATCTGCGAGGTCGGCGTGACCAGCGGCGGGAAGCCGAGGTCTTCACGCACACGCGGGATTTCGGCCAGCACTTCGCTCATGCGGTTGAGTGCGCCCTGCTCTTTCAATTGGTTGGCCAGGTTGGAAATCATCCCGCCAGGCACCTGGTTGACTTGCACGCGGGTGTCGACGGCAGTGAATTCGCTTTCGAACTGGTGGTACTTCTTGCGCACGGCGTAGAAGTACAGGCCAATCTCCTGCAGCAGTTCCAGACTGAGGCCGGTGTCGAATTCGCTGCCTTTGAGGGCGGCGACCATCGACTCGGTGCCTGGGTGGCTGGTGCCCCAGGCGAAGCTGGAAATGGCGGTGTCGATATGGTCGGCACCGTTTTCGATCGCCTTGAGTTGGCACATCGCAGCCAGGCCGGCGGTGTCGTGGGAGTGGATGAAGATCGGCAGGCTTTGCTCAGCCTTCAGCGCCTTGACCAGCTCGCCGGTGGCATACGGCGTCAGCAGGCCAGCCATGTCCTTGATCGCCACCGAGTCGCAACCCATGGCTTCCATTTGCTTGGCCTGGGCCACAAATGCCTCGATGGTGTGCACCGGGCTGGTGGTGTAGGCGATGGTGCCTTGGGCGTGTTTGCCGGCGGCCTTGACCGCTTCGATGGCCACGCGCAGGTTACGCACGTCATTCATGGCGTCGAAGATGCGGAACACATCGATGCCATTCACAGCAGCCTTGGCGACGAAGGCTTTAACCACGTCGTCGCTGTAGTGGCGGTAGCCCAGCAGGTTCTGGCCACGCAGCAGCATTTGCAGGCGTGTGTTCGGCAACGCGGCGCGCAGTTTGCGCAGGCGCTCCCACGGGTCTTCCTTGAGGAAGCGCACGCAGGCGTCAAAGGTCGCGCCGCCCCAGACTTCCAGGGACCAGTAGCCGACTTTGTCGAGCTTGTCGCAGATCGGCAGCATGTCGTCGGTGCGCATGCGGGTCGCCAGCAGCGATTGGTGGGCGTCGCGCAGGATGGTGTCTGTAACGAAGATCTTCTTAGTCATTGGTATCTCCTCATAGCGGCAAGTCTCAAGCTATAAGCTGCAAGAAAAAGCCAATCTGCTTTTACTTGCCGCTTGTAGCTAAAAGCTCGCAGCTGTTTCATTCATAGGCCTGCGTGGGCGGCGATGGCGGCGGCGATGGCCAGGGCCAGCTCTTCGGGTTTGCGCTTGATCGAGTAGTTGGTCAGCTCAGGGTGGCTTTCCACAAAGCTGGTGTTGAACTGGCCGCTGCGGAATTCCGGGTTGCGCAGGATTTCCTGGTAGTAGGCGGCGGTGGTCTTCACGCCTTGCAGGCGCATGTCATCCAGGGCACGCAGGCCGCGGTCCATGGCTTCTTCCCAGGTCAACGCCCACACCACCAGTTTCAGGCACATGGAGTCGTAGAACGGCGGGATGGTGTAGCCGGTGTAGATCGCCGTGTCGGTGCGCACGCCGGGGCCGCCGGGCGCGTAGTAACGGGTGATCTTGCCGAAACTTGGCAGGAAGTTGTTCTTTGGGTCTTCGGCGTTGATACGGAACTGCAACGCGAAACCACGGTGCTGAATGTCTTCCTGTTTCACCGACAGCGGCAGGCCCGAGGCGATGCGGATCTGTTCACGCACGATATCGATGCCGGTGATTTCTTCGGTGATGGTGTGTTCCACCTGCACCCGTGTGTTCATTTCCATGAAGTACACCTCGCCCTCGGCGAGCAGGAACTCCACGGTGCCGGCGTTCTCGTAACCCACGGCCTTGGCCGCGCGCACCGACAGATCACCGATATAGGCGCGCTGTTCAGGCGTCAATTGCGGGCTTGGAGCGATTTCGATGAGCTTCTGGTTACGACGCTGGATCGAGCAATCGCGCTCGAACAGGTGCACCACGTTGCCAAAGCTGTCACCGAGGATCTGCGCCTCGATGTGCTTGGGATTGACGATGCATTTTTCCAGGAACACTTCCGCCGAACCGAACGCCTTGGTGGCCTCGGAAATGACACGGGGGAAGGCTTGTTCAAGTTCTTCGCGGCTGTTGCAGCGACGGATACCGCGACCGCCACCACCGGAGGTGGCCTTGAGCATCACCGGGTAACCAATGCGGTCGCCTTCGGTGAGGGCTTCGGCGATATCGGCGACGTTGCCTTCGGTGCCCGGGGTCACCGGTACGCCAGCCTTGATCATGCTGCGGCGCGCTTCGGTCTTGTCGCCCATGCGGCGGATCACTTCGGCGGACGGACCGATGAACTTGATCCCGCGTTCGGCGCAAATATCCGCCAGTTCAGCGTTTTCCGAGAGAAAGCCGTAGCCTGGGTGCAAGGCGTCACAACCGGTTTCCACGGCCAGGTTCACCAGCTTGCGCGGGTTCAGGTAACCGGCCAGCGGCTCGGCACCAATGCTGTGGGCTTCGTCAGCACGTTTAACGTGCAACGCGTGGCGGTCGGCGTCCGAGTAAACCGCGACCGAGCGAATGCCCATCTCGGCGCAGGCACGCACGATACGTACGGCAATTTCACCACGGTTGGCGATCAGGATCTTTTTTATCACTTGGAAATTCCCTTGAGCCGATTGCTGCGTTCTACGACCCATTGGATCCGGGTCGGCGCGTGACCAAATGTTTCATGACAGTCGCGAGACACACACTATGCGCACAGGAGGATTAACAAAAATCAATAATTATTGGGCTGTGTATAAGTAAAGACTTATAGTTGGCCGGACGGCCTTGGGCGAGAGGAATAAAATAATGCGTAAGTCATTGATGCGTATGACATTGCGTCAACTTCAGATCTTCAATGAAGTGTGTGATTTACGCTCCTACAGCCGCGCAGCCGAGGAAATGTCTCTCACGCAACCGGCCGTCAGCCTGCAAATTCGCCAGCTTGAAGAGCTGATCGGCCAGCCGCTGTTCGATTACGTCGGCAAAAAGCTCTACATGACTGAAGCGGCAGAAGCCTTGCAGCGGGCCAGCCGGGATATTTTCGGGCGCCTGGAAAACCTCGATATGCAGCTGTCGGACATGCAGGGCTCGCTGCAAGGCCAGCTGAAGCTGGCGATCGAATCCAGCGCCAAGTACTTCGTGCCGCACCTGTTCGCGGCCTTTAAACGCCAGCACCCGGAGGTGCAGTTGCACCTTACGGTGGTCAACCGCGCCCAAGTGATTCGCAGGCTGTCGGACAACCGCGATGACTTGGTGATCATGTCCATGGTGCCCCAAGACATGGGCCTGGAATTCCTGCCGTTTCTGAATAACCCGATTGTTGCCGTCGCGCCGCTCGACCACCCGCTGAGCCTGCAAGGGCCACTGCGCCTTCAAGACCTGGAACCCTATACGCTGCTCATCCGCGAACCAGGTTCCGGCACGCGACTGGCCTGCGAGGAGTACTTCAAGGAAAAACGCGTGCACTTCACCCAGACGGTGGAAGTGGCCTCGGCCGAGGCGCAGCGCGAGTGCGTGAATGCAGGGTTGGGCGTGGCGTTGCTGACGCGCCACGCAGTCAACCTGGAGCTGGCCACCGGCGGGCTCAAGGAGCTGCCGGTAGAAGAACTGCCGCTGTACCGCAGTTGGTGCCTGGTGCAAGCCAAGGCCAAGCGCCTGTCACCGGTGGCCCATGCGTTCCTGGGCTTTATCCGCAGCGAACGCGTACAGATCAGCGCGCTGGCTGAGCGTTTCGCTGGGCAGCCGCGGGTGCCTGCCAGTGGAGTTCCGGGTAGTCACTGATGCTCTGGAGCAGTTGGCGCTCCTCGCAGCGGTCTTCGATTGCGCGACGGAACGCCATGCGGCGCTGGTCTTCTTGCTGACGACGAGTTTTGACGGTGCTGCTGTCTTCGTAGTGCCGGGCCATTTCGAGTCTCCCAATGCGAGTACGGGGAGTACAGAATGGGCGCAAGGGATGACGGTTTGGCGGCGCGAGGGTTACAGGACGATGAATCTTCTGAACTGATCGTTCCCACGCTCTGCGTGGGAATGCAGCCTTGGACGCTCCGCGTCCCGCGACGCAGAGCGTCGCAAGAGACACTCCCACGCAGAGCGTGGGAGCGATCAAAACCCCACTAATCGTCGAGGGCTTTGACCGACTTGGGCGACAACCGCAGGCTGCGCAAGCTGCGCTTCACGCTCTTGAGGTGGTTGACCAGGCTCGGCCCGCGCGCCATGGCCACGCCCATCGCCAACACGTCGATCACCACCAGATGCGCAATACGCGAGGTCAGCGGCGTGTAGATCTCGGTGTCTTCGTGCACGTCGATCGCCAGGTTGACCGTCGACAGCTCCGCCAACGGCGTCTGGCTCGGGCACAGGGTGATCAACGAAGCGCCGCTTTCACGCACCAAGTTGGCGGTGATCAGCAGGTCTTTGGAGCGCCCCGACTGGGAAATGCAGATGGCCACGTCGGTCGGCTTCAAGGTCACCGCCGACATCGCCTGCATGTGCGGGTCGCTGTAGGCCGCTGCGGTAAGCAGCAGGCGGAAGAATTTGTGCTGGGCATCGGCCGCTACCGCGCCGGACGCACCGAAACCATAGAACTCCACGCGCTGGGCCTGGGACATGGCGGTCACGGCCTTCTGCAACTCCACCGGGTCAAGCTTCTCGCGCACTTCCATCAGCGTGTGCAAGGTGGTGTCGAAGATTTTCAGGCTGTAGTCGGCGACGGAGTCGTCTTCATGGATAGCAAACTGCCCGAAGCTCGCACCGGCCGCCAGGCTCTGCGCCAGCTTGAGTTTCAAATCCTGGAACCCGGAGCAACCGATGGCACGGCAAAAGCGCACGATGGTCGGCTCACTGATGCCCACGCTGTGGGCCAGGTCGGCCATGGAACTGTGCATCACGGCCGCAGGGTCAAGCAGCACGTGATCGGCAACCTTGAGTTCCGATTTGCGTAACAGGTGGCGCGACTGGGCGATATGTTGCAACAGGTTCAAAGGGCAGGACTCTTGTTATTGGCAGACGCCAGGGATGTAGCAAGCTTGTAGTTATACTACAAGAATTGTCGTTTTGCCCGCGCGATGCATCACTAAATCGCCCTGATGCCCTTTGAATCAGCGGGCAGCCGCCTTGTAGCCACAGGGGCGGCGCGGCGGTCTTTATGGAAAGTCGGTATTTTTTCGTAATAAATCTGCCAGCCCTTCAGCGGCCATAGGCCGGCTGATCAAGTAACCCTGTACTTCATCGCAGCGTTCGCCGCGCAGGAAATCCAGCTGCTGCTGGTCTTCCACACCCTCGGCCACCACCTTGAGCGCCAACCCGTGGGCCATGGCGATGATTGCGCGAGTGATGGCCGCATCTTCCCGGCCCTGGCCAAGCCCGCGGATAAACGTCTGGTCGATCTTCACGTAATCCACCGGGATGCGCTTGAGGTAGCTCAGGGATGAATACCCGGTGCCGAAGTCATCAATGGCCAGCTTCACGCCCAGATCGCGCAGTTGCTGGAAGGTGGCGATGATGTGCTCAACGCTGTCGAGCAGTTGGCTTTCGGTCAGCTCCAACTCCAGGTATTGCGGGTCCAGGCCGGTTTCTTCGAGCACTTGGCGCACCAGGCTGACCAACTTGCCCTGGCGCAGCTGATGCACGGAAAGGTTCACCGACACCCGGATCGGCGCCAGCCCCTGGCGCTGCCATTCGCACGCTTGCCAGCAAGCCTGGCGCAGCACGAATTCGCCCAGCGGCACGATCAGGCCGGTCTCTTCGGCCAAGCCGATAAAGTCCCCCGGCGGCACCATGCCCCACTGCGGATGCTCCCAACGCACCAACGCCTCGGCGGCGTTCAGTTTGCCCGTGGCCAGGCACAGTTTCGGTTGATAGAACACCGTGAGTTGGCGCTCGTCGATGGCCTTGCGCAGATGGTTTTCCAGCTGCAAACGCTCCAGCGTGCTGGCTTGCAGGCTGTCGGTGTAGAACTGGAAATTATTGCCGCCCAAATGCTTGGCATGCTGCATGGCCATGTTCGATTGGCTGACCAGCGCAGAAATTTCCCGCGCATTATCCGGCAGCAAGCTGACACCCATGGAGGCGCTGACCACCAGCTCATGCCCCTCCACCGTCACCGGCACCCGCAATTTGGCAAGCAGCCGCGTGGCCACCCGTGCCAGGCTCGACAGGCTGCCGTAGGCATCGAACAGCACCGCAAACTCATCACCGGACAGGCGTGCGATGGTGTCGGCTTCGGGCAAGGCATTGATCAGACGACGGGCCATTTTCTGCAACAGTTGGTCGGCGACTTCATGGCCGAGGCTGTCGTTGAGCAGCTTGAAGCGGTCCAGGTTGATATGCAGCAGCGCCAGGCTGCGCCCGCCTTGGCGCACCCGCGCGTGCGCCTCACGCAGGCGTTCGCGAAACAGCGAACGGTTGGCCAGGCCGGTCAGCTCGTCGTAGTGAGTGAGGTAGCGCATGCGCTCCTCGGATTCACGCCGCGCGGATAGATCGGCGAAGAAGCCCACAATATGGCTGACTTTTCCCCGAGCATCGCGCACCACATTCAATTGCAGCCATTGCGGGTACAGCTCGCCGTTCTTGCGCGTTTCGACCAACTCGCCCTGCCAGGTGCCATGGCTGAGCAGTGCCTGGCGGATCACCGGGAAGTGCCGGCGGGCGTCGCGACTGCTGGGCAGCTCGACAACATTGCGGCCGATCATGTCGTCGATTTCAAAGCCGGTGACGCGGCTGAAGGCCTGGTTGACGGCGATCAGCACGTACTCAGGGTCCAGAATCACGATGCCTTCGCTGGCCGCTTCGAACACCGTCGAGGCCAGGCGTTGCTGTTCCTCCAGGGCCTTGTCGGCGCTGATGTCACGGCGGGTGCCGAGCATGCGCGTGACGCGACCGCTGGGCGTGCGCTCCACGGCACGACCACGGTCTTCGATCCACACCCAATGGCCGTCGCCATGGCGCACGCGGTATTCCACTTGGTAATCCTCGCTGCGCCCTTTGAGGTGCTCCACCAGCGCACGCTTGAGCAGCGGCAAGTCTTCGGGGTGCAGGCGTGGCTTGAGGTGGCTGAGCATCGCCGTGACGTACTCGGGCTCCAGGCCAAACAACTCTTTGAGCTGGGTGTGATGCACCTCGTCGGTTTGCAGGTTCCAGTCCCATAGGCCCAACTCACTGGCTTGCAGGGCCATGGCCAGGCGCGCTTCACTTTTATTCAGGGCCAGGCTGGCGGCGTCCAGTTCCTGGCTGCGTTGCGTCACGCGGTCTTGCAGGCCGATTTGGGCGTCGCGTAATTCCTGTTCGACCTGGCGACGTTGGCCGACTTCGCGCACCAGTTCCTGATTCAACTGCTCGCTGCGTTGCTGCGCCTGCTGAAGATGCTCGATCAGCGCCTGGTTCTGAAAGCGCCGCAACAAACCGCGCTGGATCAGGCGGTTGACCTGCCAGGCCACCAGGCTCAATGAGGCCAGCAGGATCAGGCCAAGCACGCCCCAACCTTGTTGCTGCGCAGTGCCGTTCCAGAACAGATAGACAATCGCCGGCACCAGACACGGCACGGCAAAGGACAGGAACGCCGGCAAACTCACGGCATAGGCCACGCTGGCCGATAGCGTCGCGGCGCCGATCAGGCCAAACACCCAGGCCTGCTGCATAAAGCTGTCCGCCGGCACCAGGGCGATGGCGGCGGTGGCCAGGGTCAAGCCACTGACCGCCGAGCCGAGCATGAACATGCGCCGCCAGATCGGTAGGGCCTGGCGGCTGGGCATCGCCGAATCGAACGCCGCCACCTGGATCACGCGCAGGGCCACCAGGGCGAGCAGCCAGACCAGCCAGATGCTGTCCAACAGGTATTGCTTGGGGTTCCACAGCAACCAGGCGCAGACCAGGCCGTTGACCAGCATCAATAACGTCGGCAGCAAGGAGCCTTGATACAACAGGCGAGTGCGCTCGACCGCCATCTCGGTTGCATAATGTTTACGGATGACCTGCGCGGGCGCCACCGAGGGGCCAAACAGGTCGGGACTGAGGGTCATAGGCAGTGTTCTTATAATGGTGAGCCCGAAACGTGGACGGAGCATACACAAGCAAGCGCTTGGGCCAAACTGCTCCAAGTCATAAAAACCACACGGTTTTTACACACAACCTTCGTGGCCAAAGCGCTTGAGCTAGACCCTGCGCGGGCTGTGGGCCATGACTTACCGGTCATCACCGCCAGCAGAATGTTTGCACGGCCAGGATCGCCCGGAAAGTTTTGTATCGACCACCCGGCATTGGGATTTGCCCGACTCCCCGCAGCACCCTAGAATGCGCCGATGCGCGATGATCTCTCCCTTTTGCTGAACTCCCTCAACGATGCCCAACGCCAGGCTGTCGCAGCCCCCGTTGGCCGTCAGTTGGTCCTGGCCGGTGCTGGCTCCGGTAAAACCCGAGTGCTGGTGCACCGTATCGCCTGGTTGATCCAGGTCGAAAACGCGTCCCCGCATTCCATCCTGTCGGTGACCTTCACCAACAAGGCCGCTGCCGAGATGCGTCATCGCATCGAGCAGTTGATGGGCATCAGCCCCGCCGGCATGTGGGTAGGCACCTTCCACGGCCTGGCGCATCGTCTGTTGCGGGCGCACTGGCAGGAAGCAGGCCTGGCCCAGACCTTCCAGATTCTCGACAGCGATGACCAGCAACGCCTGGTCAAGCGGGTGATCCGCGAGCTGGGCCTGGACGAGCAACGCTGGCCGGCGCGTCAGGCGCAATGGTTTATCAACGGTCAGAAAGACGAAGGCCTGCGCCCGCAACATATCCAGGCCAGCGGCGATTTGTTTCTGGCCACCATGCGCAGCATTTATGAAGCCTACGAGGCCGCCTGCGTGCGCGCCGGTGTGATCGACTTCTCCGAGCTGCTGCTGCGCGCCCTTGACCTGTGGCGCGACAACCCAGGCTTGCTGGCCCATTACCAGAAACGCTTCCGGCACATTCTGGTGGACGAGTTCCAAGACACCAACGCCGTGCAGTACGCCTGGTTGCGCCTGCTGGCCAAAGGCGGCGACAGCCTGATGGTGGTGGGCGACGACGACCAGTCGATCTACGGCTGGCGCGGCGCGAAAATCGAAAATATCTACCAGTATTCCGACGACTTCCCGGACGCGATCACCATCCGTCTGGAGCAGAACTACCGCTCCACCGCCGGCATCCTCAAGGCCGCCAACGCCTTGATCGCCAACAACACCGGGCGCATGGGCAAAGAACTGTGGACCGACGGCGGCGAAGGCGAGGCGATTAACCTGTACGCCGCATTCAACGAACACGACGAAGCACGCTACGTGGTGGAAACCATCGAAAGCGCGTTGAAAACCGGCCTGGCGCGCAGCGATATCGCGATTTTGTACCGCTCCAACGCCCAATCGCGGGTACTTGAAGAAGCCTTGCTGCGCGAGCGCATTCCGTACCGCATCTATGGCGGCCAGCGCTTCTTCGAGCGTGCTGAGATCAAGAACGCCATGGCCTACCTGCGCTTGCTGGAAGGCCGTGGCAACGATGCGGCGCTGGAGCGGGTGATCAACATCCCGGCGCGTGGCATCGGTGAGAAAACCGTTGAAGCGATTCGCGACCACGCCCGCCACGCCGATGTGTCGATGTGGGAATCCATGCGCTTGCTGATCGCCAACAAGGGCCTGACCGGCCGCGCCGCTGGAGCGCTGGGCGTGTTTGTCGAGTTGATCGAGAACCTGGCGGCCAAATGCGCGGAAATGCCGTTGCACTTGATGACCCAGACGGTGATCGAGCAGTCCGGCCTGATCGCCTATCACGAAGCGGAAAAAGGCGAAAAAGGCCAGGCTCGGGTGGAAAACCTTGAGGAACTGGTCAGCGCTGCCCGCGCCTTCGAAAACACCGAGGAAGATGAAGAACTGACGCCGCTCGCCGCCTTCCTCGGCCATGCGTCGCTGGAAGCCGGTGATACCCAGGCCGATGAGCATGAAGACAGCATCCAGCTGATGACCTTGCACAGCGCCAAGGGCCTGGAATTTCCGTATGTGTTCCTGGTGGGCATGGAAGAAGGCCTGTTCCCGCACAAGATGAGCCTGGAAGAGCCCGGCCGCCTCGAAGAAGAACGCCGCCTGGCCTACGTGGGCATCACCCGCGCCATGCAGAACCTGGTGATGACCTACGCCGAGACCCGACGCCTGTACGGCAGCGAGACCTACAACAAGGTGTCACGCTTCGTACGTGAAGTGCCGAAAGGTCTGATCCAGGAAGTGCGCTTGTCCAACAGCGTCAGCCGCCCGTTCGGCGGCGGCCAGCAGCAGAACTCCAGCAGCATGTTTGCCGGCTCCGAAATACCGGAAACCCCATTCAGCCTTGGCCAGCAGGTCAAGCATGCGATTTTCGGCGAGGGTGTGATCCTCAACTTCGAAGGCGCCGGCGCCCAGGCACGTGTGCAGGTGAACTTCGCCGAAGGCAGCAAGTGGCTGATGATGGGTTACGCGAAGCTCGAAGCCGTCTGACGGGGGCGCCTCATGATCGTTCCCACGCTCCGCGTGGGAATGCATCCAGTGACGCTCTGCGTCACCCCTTCAAAGCGGGACGCGGAGCGTCCCAAGCGGCGTTCCCACGCAGAGCGTGGGAACGATCTGCGGTGGCGCCCTTGTTTTTAAGCAGTACGGGCCAATATCTGAGATAAGTCCTACAGGCCATTCTGAATCGGTCTTACGCAAAAGCCCGAAACATTATGTCGCTAGCCACTGTCACGACACCTGTGCAACATGGCGCGCGTGCAATCCACAAATGGGAATTCCCTTTATGAAACGTTTTCTTAGCATCGCCATGGCGTTGTGCATCGGCCTGACGATGAGCCTCGACGCCAACGCCAAGCGCTTCGGTGGCGGCAAAAGCATGGGCTCGGCGCCGACTCACCAGACCAGCCAAATGGCTCCTTCCGCCGGTGGCGTGGGCGGCGCAGCCGCGACCGCAGGCGCAGCCGGTGCTGCTGGCGCTGCCGCCAAGGCCGGCGGTGCTTCGCGCTGGTTGGGCCCACTGGCCGGTATCGCCGCCGGTGGCCTGCTCGCTTCCATGTTCATGGGCGGCGGCTTCCAGGGCATGCAGATCTTCGACATCCTGATCCTGGCGGTCATCGCCTTTGTGATCTTCCGCTTTATCGCCGCCCGTCGACGCAAGCAGCAGGAGCACCTGGCTCCAGCCGGCGCGCCGATGCAGCGTGAAGTGTTCGAGCAAAAACCCGCCATGGGCTCGATCTTCGGTGGTTCGGCCGCGCCTGCTGCCGCCCGTCCGGTGATCAACGCACCGGCCTGGTTCAACGAAGAACGTTTCGTCGAAGCGGCCCGCAGCCACTTCCAGTCCCTGCAGCAGCACTGGGACGCCAACGAAATGGACAAGATCGCCGAGTTCGTGACCCCGCAACTGCTGGAGTTCCTCAAGCGCGAACGCGCCGAAATCGGTGATGCGTTCCAGTCGACTTACATCGACGACCTGCGCGTGCAGCTGGACGGTGTGGATGATCGCGCCGACAAGACCATCGCCACCCTGACCTTCAGCGGTGTGTCGAAGACCTCGCGTTTCGACCAGGGCGAAGTGTTCAGCGAAAGCTGGAACATGGAACGCCCGCAAGGCGAGAACCAGCCTTGGCTGGTCGCCGGTATCCGCCAGAACGGCTGATAACCGCACGCTTGAGCACTTGGTAATAAAAACCCCGGACATGTTCCGGGGTTTTCTATTTCGCGGTTGCACTTATAGCGAGCTACTGTATAAAACGCCCTATTAACCGCGCCAACTAGCAAGAGGATCCCGGCCGTGGAAGAAATCATCGAACAATTGCGTGAAGCCAACGAACCGGTCCCGGTTCCTCTGGAGCTGCCTGACGAAGATCAGATTGTGGAAATCGAGGAACAACTGTTCATCGACATCCCGTTTGTCTTCCGTGAATTCCTGCTGACTGTCAGCGACGTGGTGTACGGCAGCCTGGAACCGGTGACCGTCACCGACCCGCAGTCCCACACCTACCTGCCGGACGTTGCCGCCAACGCCTGGGACGCTGGTGTTGACCGCAGCATGATCCCGATCTGCCAGGACGGCGATGACTACTACTGCGTCGAAGAAGACGGCACCGTGGTGCTGTGGTCCGGCGAAGAAGAACTGGTCACCGAAGAAACCTGGGAATCGGTGTGGCACTGGGCGCGGGACGTCTGGCTGGAAAGCTGAGCCCCAAAACCTTAGGTGACCCCGCTTTTGTGGCGAGGGAGCTTGCTCCCGCTGGGCTGCGAAGCAGCCCTAACCAGGGCAAAGCGTTTTTCCAGGCGTGGCGAGGTGACTGTTTTAGGGCTGCTGCGCACCCCAGCGGGAGCAAGCTCCCTCGCCACAATGACATCAGTGCTCCGGCGTATCTTTGTGGTTATCCAGGGTCTCCAGCAAGGCGACCTGCATCCGCGTATGCACGCGGATGAACCACCGCCAGAGCACCGCCGCCACCGCCGCCGTGACCACGGCAATCAGCCCCAGCAACTTGTTGGTCGGCAAAATACTCGCCGACAAGGCTGCCAATAGCAGGAAGATCACCAGCAGCGACAGGACCGGGATCACCTCTGCGATCACCCTTCGCACACGCTGGGTATGCCGCCCGGCCATCTCCGGTTTCACACTCATCTCCGCCAGCAGCATCGACAGCGCCTTGAGCTTGCGATACGCCGCAATCAGAAACGGCAGCGACAGCAGCAACGCCCCACCCCAGATCAATGCTTTCTGCCAGCTCGGATCACTGATCCAGCCTTGCAGATACCCGCCAATGCGCGCCGCGAAGAAGCTCCCGGCAAAGAAGATCGCGATCACCAGCGCCAGGTTAACCCCCACTTGCAGGATGATCTTGCGAATCATCGACGCCAGCATCGCGCCCTCACCTTGGGGCTGAATGCTGCGCAACCATTCGCCATACAGGCCGAACACCCGGCTCATGCGCTTGGGCATTACCGCGGCAATCTTCAACGACAACGGGTCAGCGCCGCGAATCAGGTACGGCGTGAGCAGCGTGGTGATCGCCGAAACCGCCACCGCCACCGGATAGAGGAAGTCGCTGGTCACCTGCAAGGTCATGCCCAGCGCGGCGATGATGAAGGAAAACTCGCCAATCTGTGACAGCCCCATGCCCACACGCAGTGAAGTACGGCCATCATTGCCGGCAATAAACGCCCCCAGGCCGCAGGACAGCATCTTGCCCAGCACTACCGCCACGGTAATCACCGCGATTGGCCAGGCGTACTGCAGCAGGATCTGCGGGTCGATCATCAAGCCAATGGCGACAAAGAAGATTGCGCTGAACATATCGCGAACCGGCTCGATCAAGCGCTCAATTTTAATCAACTGGCGAGATTCGGCCATGATCGCGCCGATCAGGAACGCGCCCAGCACCATGCTGTATTCGAGCTTGACCACCAGCAGGCAAAAGCCGAAACACAGGCCCAACACGGTGATCAGCAGCATCTCGTTACTTTCAAACTTGGCCACATAGGCCAGCAGGCGCGGTACCAGCAAAATGCCGATCACCAACGCCACGATCATGAACAGTGACAGTTTGCCGACTGTGGAGAACACCTCGCCGGAACTTACCGTGCCGCTGACGGCGATGCTCGACAGCAAGGCGATGATGCCGATGCCCAGGATGTCCTCGACGATCAGCACGCCGAAAATCAGCTGGGCGAAACGCTGGTTCTTCATCTTCAGGTCATTGAGCGCCTTGACGATGATGGTGGTCGAGGAAATTGCCAGGATCGCGCCGAGGAACAGCGAGTCCATGGTGTTCCAGTCGAACCAGCGGCCGATCTCGTAGCCGATCCAGATCATCAGGATGATTTCCAGGAAGGCCGCGATAAACGCCGTGGCGCCGACCTTGAACAACTTGCGCAGGCTGAACTCCAGGCCCAGACAGAACATCAGGAAGATCACCCCCAGCTCAGCCAGGGTCTTGATGGTGTCTTCGTCGTGGATCAAACCGAACGGTGGCGTGTGAGGGCCAATGATGAACCCGGCGACGATGTACCCCAGCACCACCGGCTGCTTGAGACGGTGAAACAGGATGGTGACAACCCCTGCCACCAACATGATCACGGCCAAGTCCTGGATAAAGCTGATGGCGTGCATGGCGAGGGGCTCCTTGAGGGGTACTGGCGCTTTTCCCACTTCCGCACGCGCCCTTGAACAGTCGCGAAGCGCGGAAGGAAAAGTCTGCCTTGATCGTAAGAAATGCCCTGAGATGGGCTTTTGAAGGTTAACACCGCGACTTCCGGCAGAAAGCCGGTGCAATATATGGAAACAGATCGGCATTCGCGTGACGGCAAGCCGCCCATTGGCGTCCCGTTAGGGAGAGCGCTGTAAAGATTCCAGCACCCGTAGAGGTGTCCCCCAACCAATGCCTACAACCCGTGAGTGTGCTATGGAACCCGGAAACGCCCAGCTGTCGATGACGGTATTGATGACCCCTGACATGGCCAACTTCTCAGGCAATGTTCACGGCGGCACCCTGCTCAAGTACCTCGACGAAGTGGCCTACGCCTGCGCAAGCCGTTACGCGGGCCGTTATGTAGTGACGCTGTCGGTCGACCAGGTGATTTTTCGCGAGCCGATCCATGTCGGCGAGCTGGTGACCTTCCTGGCCTCGGTCAACTACACCGGCAACACGTCGATGGAAGTGGGCATCAAAGTGGTGACCGAGAACATCCGCGAGCGCTCGGTGCGTCACACCAACAGCTGCTTCTTCACCATGGTGGCCGTGGACGACCAGCGCAAACCCGCCGCCGTGCCGCCGCTGCAGCCGCAGAACAGCGAAGACAAGCGCCGGTTTGTACAGGCGCAGCAACGCCGGCAGATCCGCCAGGAGCTGGAGAAGCGTTACCAGGAAATCAAAGCCGACGGGCCGTAAGTCTGGAATTGTAAGCCGGGTCAAATGTGGGAGCGGGCTTGCTCGCGAATACGGTGGGTCAGCCACACATGTATTGACTGGCACTGCGCTTTCGCGAGCAAGCCCGCTCCCACATTTTGATCTGTGTGGTTACAAACCGATGGGTGTTGCTTCAAAGCGCACACGCGGATGCGCGATGCGATCCTGGGCTCGCACCAGCTCCAGCTCGTAACTGGCGCAGGCCTGGGTTTCCAGCAGCACTTCATGCACCGCTGCGGCGGTGAATTCGAAGGCCGCCAGCAGGCTGTCGCCCAACAGCACACGCGCCAGGAACAACCCCGACGTCAGGTCGCCCACGCCCACCGGCTGACGCGGAAACGCCAGCAACGGCCGGCGCAAGTGCCAGCTGCCTTCTGCTGTGACCAGCAGCATTTCGAAACCCTCCGGCAGCTTGCCCGGATAATCCAGGTGTTTGACCAATACCGCCTTCGGCCCACGGGCCAGCAGCGCCTTGGCCATCGCCAGGCAATCGAACAGCGATTGCGGCTTGCGCCCGGCAAAGCTATCCAGCTCCAGTTGGTTGGGGCACAGGAAATCCGCCATGGCCGCCGCCTCGTCCAGCAGGAAATCGCTCACTTCCTGGGGCACGATGCAGCCCTTTTCCGGATGGCCCATGACGGGGTCGCACACGTACAGGGCTTTAGGGTTAATGGCCTTGATACGTGCCACGCCGGTCAAAATCGCGCGGCCCTGATCGGCACTGCCCAAGTAGCCGGACAGCACCGCGTCGCAGTTACCCAGCTCGCCAATCGCGGCTATGCCTTCTACCAGCGCCGGAATTTGCTGCGGCGCCAGCACTTCGCCCGCCCACTGGCCATACTGAGTGTGATTGGAGAACTGCACGGTGTTCAGCGGCCAGACGTTCACCCCGACCCGCTGCATGGGGAACACGGCGGCGCTGTTTCCGGCGTGGCCAAAGACCACATGAGACTGGATCGCAAGCAGATGAGGTGTGCGTTTCATGCGGGAGATTTCCGTAAAGCCGTTAGAATTCTGGCCGCGCAGTATGCGACTAAACGCAGCCTGTACGACAGACCAGCGACACAGTTAAGCTGCTCTCACTTTGTTGGAGTTCATCGCATGCTGACCCTGGGAAACATCTTCGTGTTGATGCTGTTGGCGACCGGTGCCGCCTGGGTGTGGCACAACCACGGCCTGCGCGAAAAGGCGCTGGAGCGGGTCAAGCAGCATTGCGCCAAGCTGGATATCGAACTGCTCGACGGCGCGGTGGCGCTCAAACGCATCGGTTTTGTGAAAGATGCCAATGGTCGGCGCCGCTTGGCGCGCATTTATAACTTTGAGTTCACCGTGACCGGCGAAGCCCGCCATCCTGGGACTATCACTCAGTTCGGCGCCCACAGCGCGCAGATCGAATTGGCGCCCTACCCGTTTGAGATTAAAACGCCGCTGCCCAGCGCCGAAGTCATTGAGCTGAGCCAATGGCGCCAGGATCACGCCAGCAAGACCCGTCACTGACGGCAGGCGGCCAGCGCGCTCTGTAGCCCAGCCACGTCCTGTGGCTGGCTGAAAATCAACTCAATACGTGAATCACGGCGCCACTCGCTGGGTTGCCAGGTGAGTGGACTATTATCCACAGCGTTAGCCGACACCCAGGTAACGCCGCTGTGGATAACCAGCTTGGCACGGCGCCATTCATGGCCTGACAGCCAGCTGTGCAGGCGCGCAATGTCGAACGACTGGCTCGGATGCCAGCGCCAACCGATACTCCAGCCGCCTTCCTGAGCCTGGCTCAAGCAAATGGGCAACGCAGGATCAGTCCAGATCGCCGGTATCTGTGCCAGGCCTTTGGGCACGTCTAAGTTATCCACAGCCGCGCCTGCCTGTTCATTCAGGCCGGGCAATTGCGTCAGTGGCAATTGCGCCTGGCGTGTCCAGTAAATCGGGCAAGCAGGCAGTTGCTGTTCTATGGCCTGGCGCTGTGAGGCATCCAACGCTTCATCTTTGTTCACTACCAGCAAACCGGCGCTGGCCAGCGCTTCCTGCTGCGCTTGCGGCAATGCCTTACCCGCGGCCAACGCTTGGGCATCCAATACCAACACACACGGCTGAACCGCGAGCACGCCCTGCCATGGCGCCTCGCGCAACTGCTTGAGCAACTGCGCCGGATGACCCAAGCCCGAGGGCTCGATAAACAGCCGATCCGGTTTGGCCTTACGCAGCAGGCGGCCAAGCCCTACCTGGAACGGTGCACCATTCACACAGCACAAACAGCCACCGGCCACTTCGCCCAGGGCAATGCCGTCGTCGTCCTGTGTAAGCAAGGCAGCGTCCAGGCCGATTTGCCCGAACTCATTGATCAACACGGCCCAGCGCTCGTTGGCCGGGCGTTGGGCCAGCAGGTGTTTGATCAGGCTGGTCTTGCCGGCGCCCAAAGGCCCGGCGATCACGTGAGTAGGAATGTTCTGCAGCATGGGGCTTCATTCAGGCCGGGTAGAGCGCTTGATCCTACGCGGTTATGCGAGCCAATCCAGCGTCAGGATCAACCGGCGCTCGTCGGCCTTGAGCGCGGGTGAGCGATGGATCAAGCCATGGTTCTCGTTGCCGTGCCATTTTGTGCCCTTGAGCAAGGCCACTTCGCCGCAGTGGACCTGCTCGATACGCTCGGTGGGTTCCGCGTCGGGCTGGCTGAGCTTACGACGGTCCATCACGCCTTCACGCAGCCACTGGCTGCCGACGCCGGCGTAGGTGGTGATCAGCCGAACCGGCACATGATCGACGTGAAAACGCGGGCACATGGCCTTGTCCAACAGCCGCAACCGCACGCCAATGCGCTTGGCGCCGAGCAAACACGCAAACGCGCTGACCAGCCAGGACACATCGGCGATAAAACCCTCGTAGCCTTCAAGGTCGCGGCAACTGGACGCCAACCCCTGCAAATTCGGCACAGCGTCCTCGCTGTCGAGCTCAATCACCATGGAATCGGCCAACGGCTCATTGAGCGCCACCAGCAAGGCGCCGAATTCGGCGATATGCAGGGGCAACTGGCGCTGCCACAGCGCCAGGTTGACGTCGTTTTCGAGGATGTCCGACAGCGCCAGCGGGGTTTCACCACGGGTTTGCCGGATCACCGGGCGTAAGGGAATTACCGGGGCCAGCATCAGGCTACCTGCTCATACCAAGGGCCAAAGGGGTCGGCCAACTGGCGCCAGCCTTCGACGCCCAGGGCCATTTCTTCATCATTAAGCAAGCACGCGTCCAGCTCGGCGCGCATCTGGGCGAAGTCGATGTTCTGCCCGATAAACACCAGTTCCTGTCGGCAGTCGCCGGTGCTCAATTGCCAGTTGCCCATGATCGCCGCCACGCTTTCCTCATCTTGAGGCCACTGGCTTTTCGGCACAAAACGCCACCAGCGACCGGCAAAGCCATGGCGCATCAAACCGCCGGCCTGGGACCAACTGCCCGCATCCTGATGCTTGCTCGCCAGCCAGAAAAAGCCCTTGGAGCGCAGCAGTTTGCCGTTCACCCAAGGGCGGTCGATAAAGTCGAAGAAGCGTTGCGGATGAAACGGGCGACGCGCGCGGTAAGCGGTGGAGGCGATGCCATATTCTTCGGTTTCCGGCACGTGCTCACCGCGCAACTCCTGCAGCCAGCCCGGCGCTTGCGCTGCGCGTTCGAAGTCGAAGCGGCCGGTGTTGAGGATCTTGTTCAGCGGCACTTCACCCATCACCATCGGAATGATTTCCGCCTGCGCATTGAGGCGCTCAAGGATGGCCATCAACTCCTCGCGTTCGCGGCTGCTGATCAGGTCGATCTTGCTGATCAGGATCACGTCGGCGAATTCGATCTGCTCGATCAGCAAATCGGTGATGGAGCGTTCGTCGTCTTCGCCCAGGGTTTCACCCCGGGAAGCCAGGCTTTCGGCAGCTTGGTAATCGAGCAGGAAATTCATGCCGTCGACCACGGTGACCATGGTGTCCAGGCGCGCGATATCGGCCAGGCTTTGCTCGTTTTCATCACGAAACGTGAAGGTTTCGGCCACGGGCAGCGGCTCGGAAATGCCGGTGGACTCGATCAACAGGTAATCGAAGCGACCTTCCTTGGCGAGCTTTGTGACTTCTTCCAGCAAGTCTTCACGCAAGGTGCAGCAGATGCAGCCGTTGCTCATCTCCACCAGTTTTTCTTCGGAGCGATTCAGGGTGACGTCGCGCTGCACCTCGCTGCCGTCGATATTGATTTCACTCATGTCGTTGACGATCACCGCCACCCGCAGGTTTTCGCGGTTGCGCAGAACGTAGTTGAGCAGCGTGCTTTTACCGGCGCCGAGAAAGCCGGACAGCACGGTAACGGGAAGGCGATTGGTCATCAGGTAGTCCTCATCAGGGTTGGCCGGTCAAATCGCCCGTTTATGGCGTTCGCGCAGCTCTTCACGTTCTTTGGCTTCGATACACAGGGTGGCGGTGGGGCGCAGCAGCAGGCGTTGCAGGCCGATGGGCTCGCCGGTTTCGCGGCACCAGCCGTATTCGCCGCGGGCCAGCAGTTCGAGGGCGTCGTCGATCTTGTCCAAGAGCTTTTTTTCGCGCTCCAGCAGGCGCAGCTGCCATTGGCGCTGCTCTTCGGCGCTGCCGATGTCGGCCAGGTCGCTGTTGGTTTCCTGCTCGCGCAGCAGTACAAATTCGGCCTCGATACGCGCCTGCAAGTCGTCGCGCTGGGTCAACAGCAGCGCTCGGAAGAAACCTTGCTGAGCGTCATTCATGTAATCGGCGGGCGGTTGGGCCAGAAGGTCTTGTTCAGTCATGGAAAGCGGTTCACGGGTCAGGCTGTTTGTTAATGTTATAGTATAACAATACAAATAAGCCAATCCCCGCTTGCTCGCCACGACGAAGGGCGCAATGCTGGAACACTTTCTTGCCCGAGAAATGCGATGAAATACCTGGTGTGTGCCCTGTTATTGGGCGTGGCAGGACCTGCCTGCGCGCAAACGCCGAGCCTGCTGGCGAACTGCACGCGCAGCGCCAACTTGCTGGCCTGTGTAGACCCGCTGGGCAACGCCTACAGCGTGGCGACGGTTGGCAGCACCACGTATTTGCGCGGTTTTGAAGTGATCGGCAAACGCTATTGGGCACAGACCAGCAGCCGCTACGGGCAACTGACGTTCTTTACCGGGTTGGCGTCCGATGGTGAGGCGTGGGTCGGCTACACGCGCCGCGTGGGTTGGACCACCATCAACCGGTTTTCCAGCTCGGGTGGCGCCAGCGCCAAGTTCACGTGCAGCCGTATAGCCGGCTGTTAGACCTGGCCGCTCTTCTGCTCCTGAACCCAGGCCATGTAGCTGTTCATCGGCGGGTTCTTCTCGAAGTATTTTTTCAGGCCGTCGAACAGGCCATCCGCCACGGCTTGTTGATGACGCGCCGTCACCAGCCGCTGGGCGTCCTGGGTGTTGGAGATAAACCCGGTTTCCACCAGGATCGACGGCACGTCGGGTGATTTGAGCACCGCAAACCCGGCTTGCTCCACGCGCTTCTGGTGCAGCGTGGTGATGCTTTGCAAGCTGCCCAACACCGAGCTGCCCAGTTGCAGGCTGGAGGCGATGGTGGCGTTCATCGACATATCGAGAATCACCCCGGCGAGCATCGGGTCCTTGTCCTTGAGGTTGAGCAAGGTAGTGGCGCCCAGCAGGTCGGCGCCGTTTTCGCGCTGCGCCATGAAGCGCGCGGTGGCGGAGGTGGCACCGCCTTCCGACAACGCATACACCGAAGCGCCGGATGCGGTGAGCCGTGGCGCGGCGTCGGCATGCACCGAGATAAACATATCGGCCTTGTGCTGACGGGCGATGTCCACGCGCTTGCGCAGCGGCACGAAGAAGTCATCGTTGCGCACCAGTTTCACGTCAAAGCCCTTCTCGCGCTTCAAGCGTTTGGCCAGCAGTTGGGCGATGGACAGCACCACGTCTTTTTCGCGCTGGCCCTTGGAGCCGATGGCGCCAGGGTCTTTGCCGCCGTGGCCGGGGTCGACCACCACAATGATGTCGCGCTTGGGGTGCGCCTTGTCGACTGGCGCGACTAATGGCGTCGGCTGCGCAGCAATCTGGCGCGGCGCATGGGTGGCGTTGGTCAGGTCGAGCACCAGCCGATGGCCTTGGCCGTCCTGTGGCGGCAATAAAAAGCTATTGAGCTGCATCGGCGAGGCCAGGTCCAGCACGATGCGGGTATCGCTCTTGCCGAAATGCCCCGAACGAATCGAAGTAATCCCGCTGTTTTTCAGCGCCAACTGCGAAAAATCACCACTGAGCCCGGCGCCGCTCAGGTCGATGATCACGCGCTCCGGCGACGTCAGGGAGAAGGTCTTGTATTGCACCGGGCCGCTGAGGTCGAACACCAGCCGCAGTTTGTCGTCGGAGCGCCACAAGCGCGCATTACGAATCTGTGTGGCGAACGCCCCCAATGGAAAGGTGAACAGAGGGCTGACCAGCAGCAGATTGAGAAGCTGACGTCTGTGCATGAAAAAACACCGCAAATAAAGGAGCGTCCCTGCTCGACATGACTGAAGAAAGACTGGAGCAGAAAAATCATCGTCGACTTAATCGTTATAATATAACATGTCTTTTTATTTCCAACGATGGACCTGCTCATGAACGCGCTGACTCTGCCGGATATCGCCGCGCAGGCTTCACGGCAAGCCTTGCCACTCGACTGGGTGGGCATGTGCGGCATCGCCCTGCCAATCCTCATCGACGGCCAACGCCTGACAGCCACCGCCGATGCAGGTGTGAGCCTGGACGATGGAGAGGCCCGTGGCATTCATATGTCACGCCTGTACCTGGCATTGGAAATGCTCGACCAGCAGCTTCTTACACCTGCACTTCTGCGTAATGTACTGCAGCGCTTTCTCGAGAGTCATGAAGGATTATCTAAGAACGCCTACTTGCGTATTCACACGGATTTGTTACTCAAACGCCCGGCCTTGGTCAGCCCGCTGGCCGGTTGGAAAGGCTACCCGGTGTGCATCGAAGCGCGTCTGGAAAACCAGATGTTCCACGTGGAACTAAAAATTGACGTTACTTATTCCTCAACCTGCCCTTGCTCAGCTGCGCTCGCCAGGCAGTTGATTCAGCAGCAATTTCTTCAGGATTTTGCCAACACGCCGTTGCAGCACGAGGACGTTTTGACCTGGCTCGGCAGCGCCAACGGCATCGTGGCCACGCCTCACAGCCAGCGCAGCAGCGCCCAACTGTCGATCCAACTGGACGCCAGCCAGAACACCCTGCCACTCACAGACCTGATCGATAACGTCGAAGCCGCCCTCGGCACCGCCGTACAAACCGCCGTAAAACGCGCGGACGAACAAGCCTTCGCCTTGGCCAATGGGCAGAACCTGATGTTCTGCGAAGACGCCGCCCGCCGCCTGAACCTCGCCTTGAAACGCTCGGATGCCGTCAAAGCCTTCCACCTGAAAGTGATCCACGCCGAAAGCCTGCACGCGCACGATGCCGTGGCTGAAAGCCGCTGGACGAGAGACTCTGCATGATCACCTGCAACGCTTTGCGCTGGGGCGCACCCGGGCAGCCGCTCACCCCTGCGCTGGATTTGTGCCTGGAAAAAGGCAGCCTCACCGGCATCATTGGCGCCAACGGCACGGGCAAGAGCAGCCTGCTCAAAGTCATCGCTGGGTTGCAAAAGCCGTTGGCGGGCAACGTCTGCGTGGATGTTCCACGCCGTGGCGGCTTGTCGTTCCTGCCGCAGCAGCAACACCTGGACCGGCAGTTTCCGATCAGCCTGCAAGAGTTGGTGGCTGCCGGATTCTGGGGCACCAAACTCACCCCGGAACAACGCAGCCAGCGCCTGCAAGCCGTGTTGGAAGACTGGTGCCTCAGCGGCCTGGAGCATCGACCGTTGATGGCTTTGTCTGGCGGCGAACTGCAACGCGCGCTGCTGGCACGCATGAGCCTGGCTGAAGCGCCGGTGCTGCTACTCGATGAACCTCACGCCGCCCTCGACGAAGAAGGCCAGGCGCTGTGTTGGAAACATGTACACGCCTGGCACGATGAAGGCCGCACGGTGGTGATCGTGTGCCACGACCTCGCCTCCGTGCGCCACCACACTCAGCAAGTAGTGCAAATCAAAAGCTCTGGCTGCGTATTTGGCCCCAGTAAAGAACTGATCCGCCCGCAACCTCAAATGCAGGTGGCCTGATGCACTTCGCCGCCCAATTGTGGATGCCGTTTCAAGATTTCGTTTTCATGCGCCGCGCCCTCATCGGCGGGCTGGTGCTTGCGTGCAGCACCGCGCCGTTGGGCGTGTTTTTGATTCTGCGGCGCATGAGCCTGATCGGTGACGCCGTTGCCCACGGCATCCTGCCCGGCGCCGCACTCGGCTTCTGGTTCGCCGGCATCAGCCTGCCTGCACTGACCATCGGCGGCCTCGGCGCTGGGCTGAGCATGGCCGGATTGTCGGCGTGGATCACCCGCCGCACCGGCCTGCGCGAAGACGCCAGCCTCGCGGCCATCTACCCCATCTCGCTCGCCGCGGGTGTGCTGATCCTGGGCATCGCCGGCAAGCGTCTGGACCTCTTGCACCTGCTGTTCGGCTCCGCCCTGGCGGTGGATGAAACCACCCTCACCGGCATGCTCTGGGTCTCGGGTTTCAGCTTGATCGCCATGGGGCTGATCTACAAACCGCTGCTGCTGGACACCCTTGACCCGCTGTTCCTGCAAACCGTCAGCCGCCTTGGCCCACTTGCCCACGGGTTGTTCCTGACCCTGGTGGTGTTGAACCTGGTGATCGGTTTCCAGGCCATCGGCGCATTGATGGTGGTGGGTTTGATGATGTTGCCGGCGATTGCTTCACGCTTCTGGAGCCGGCGCCTGCCGGTGTTGATTACGGTATCGGCGGTGCTGGGATGCCTGTCGGTGTGGTTTGGTTTGCTGCTGTCGTTCTACTACTCACTGCCCAGCGGCCCGGCCATCGTGCTGGTGGCTGGCGGCGGGTATTTGCTGTCCGTGGTTTTCGGCCCGGTGCACGGCTTGCTGCGCCGCCCGCCCTCTCTTACATCCCAATGAGGTGTTTCCCGATGCGCGCTTTACTCGTGCTGTTCAGTCTTCTGCTGCCCTTGTCGATGGCCCAGGCCGCCGACAAACTCCAAGTGGTCACCAGCTTCAGTATTCTCGATGACATCACCCACCAGATCGGTGGCGATCACATCCAGATCAGCAATATGGTCGGCCCAGACTCCGACGCCCACACCTATGAGCCGACGCCGGACGATGCCAAGGCGCTGCTCAAGGCCAAGGTCATCATCAAGAACGGCCTGGGCTTCGAACCCTGGCTGGACCGCCTGGTCACCAGCACCGAAACCAAAGCCACCGTAGTCACCGCCAGCAAGGGCGTGATCTCCCACACCATGGAAGAAGACGGCGAAACCATTCCGGACCCACACGCCTGGCACAACCTGGCCAACGCCGAAATCTATGTGAACAACATCACCAAGGCACTGGTAGCTGCCGACCCGGCCAACAAGGCTGACTATCTGCGTAACAGCCAGACCTACCTGAAAGAAATCTACCGTTTGCTGGCCGAAGCCAAGACCAAGTTCGGCGCACTGCCAGCCGGCAACCGTCGCATCGTCACCTCCCATGATGCCTTTGGCTACCTCGGCCAGGCCTACGGCATCCAGTTCCTGGCACCGCAAGGTCTGTCCACCGAACGCGAACCTTCGGCCGCCGAAGTCGCTGCGCTGATCACCCAGATCCGCAAGGACAAGGTCAAAGCCGTGTTCATGGAAAACATCAAGGATTCGCGCCTGCTCAAGCAGATCGCTGACGAAAGCGGCGCGCAGATCGGTGGCACGCTGTACTCCGACGCCCTCGCCGCCGAAGGCCCGGCCAGCACCTTCACTGGGTTGTTCGAGTACAACCTCAACACCTTGTGCGCCGCCCTGAGCAAGCCATGACACTGAGCATGCTCGACCTGGAAGAGGCTGCCCTTGGCAGCCGCTTTCCACTCGAACCCGTGCTCGACGCCCTGCCGTGGAACAGCGATGGCCTGATTGCAGCCATCGCCCAGCAACACCGCAGCGGCGAAGTGCTGATGCTGGCCTGGATGAACCGCCAGGCCCTCAGCGAAACCCTGGCCACTGGGCAAGTTTGCTATTGGTCACGCTCGCGCCAGCAACTGTGGCGCAAAGGCGAAAGCTCCGGCCATTGGCAACAGTTGATTGAGGCGCGCCTGGATTGCGACGGCGACGCCGTGCTGCTGATCGTCGACCAGCTAGGCCCGGCCTGTCACACCGGGCGGCCGACCTGTTTCTACAACGCCATTGTGGGCGACCACGTTCACATCATCACGGAGCCTGTTGCATGATCCGCAAAAACCCCTCCGGCGACCTGCCGGTGATTGCCGAGTCGGCCTACGTCGACAAGACCGCGATCATCTGCGGCAAGGTCATCATCGGCGAGAACGTGTTCGTCGGCCCCTACGCCGTGATCCGCGCCGACGAAGTCGACGCCACCGGCAAAATGGACCCGATCACCATCGGCGCCAACTCCAACATCCAGGACGGCGTGGTGATCCACTCCAAGTCCGGCGCGGCGGTGACGATTGGCGAGTTTACGTCTATTGCGCATCGCTCCATCGTTCACGGCCCCTGCACCGTCGGCGACCGCGTTTTCATCGGTTTCAACAGCGTGCTGTTCAACTGCGCCGTCGGCGATGGCTGCGTGGTGCGCCACAACTCGGTGGTCGACGGCCGCGACTTGCCCGCAGCCTTCTACGTGCCCTCCACCACCCGCATCGGTCCCAATACCGACTTGTCGCAATTCCCACCGGTGAGCGTCAGCGCCTCGGAGTTTTCCGAAGACGTCGCGCGTACCAACGTCGACCTGGTACGTGGTTACAAAGCCCTGCAAAACGAGTTCTGAACCATGAGCCGCCTGCTGATCCGCAACGCCCGCCTGGTCAATGAAGGCCAGGAATTCGACGCCGATGTACTGGTCGCCAACGGCCGCATCGAAAAGATCGCCGGCAGCCTTGAAGGCTACAATGAGCCAGTGGAAATCGACGCCCAAGGCCAATGGCTGCTGCCGGGCATGATCGATGACCAGGTACACTTTCGCGAACCTGGCGCGCCGGACAAAGGCAGTTTCTACAGCGAATCCCGCGCAGCAGTGGCCGGTGGCATTACCAGCTTCATGGACATGCCCAACACCAGCCCGGCCACGCTGAACCTGGAAGCACTGGCCGATAAAAAGCGCCGCGCCGCGTTGCACTCGGTGGCCAACTACGGCTTTCACTTTGGCGTGAGCAACGACAACCTCGATGTCGTTGCCGCTCTCGACCCGCGTGAAGTGGCCGGGGTCAAAGTGTTCATGGGCGCCTCCACCGGCAATATGCTGGTGGACGACCCACGGATTCTGGAGCGGCTGTTTGCGCAAGTGCCGACCATCCTGCTGGCCCACTGCGAACACACGCCCAGCATCCTGGCCAACGAGCAACGCCTGCGCGAGCGTTTCGGCGAGCAGATTCCAGCCGTCGCCCACCCGCTGATCCGCGATGCTGAAGCCTGTTATCGCTCGTCGTCCTTTGCCGTGGAATTGGCCAAGCGCCATGGCACGCGCCTGCATGTGCTGCACCTGACCAGCGCCCGCGAACTGGCGTTGTTCGAAGACACGCCGTTGGCCGAGAAGCGCATCACCGCCGAAGTCTGCCTGCACCACTTGCTGTTCGATGACCGTGACTATCATCGCCTCGGCCACCAGATCAAATGCAACCCGGCGATCAAGACCCGCGCCGACCGCGACGCGCTGCGCCTGGCCTTGTTGAGTGATCGTCTGGATGTGATCGGCACCGACCATGCGCCGCATACCTGGGCGCAAAAACAGTTGGGCTATCGGGAAGCGCCGTCCGGGCTGCCGCTGGTGCAGCACGCGTTGCCGGCGTTATTGGAATTGGTCATCGACGGGCATTTGCCCCTGACCACGCTGGTGGCAAAAACCAGTCACCGGGTGGCCGATTTATTCGCCATCCCAGACCGTGGTTACTTGCGTGAAGGCTATTGGGCCGACCTGGTGCTGATCAAACCCGAACCCGAAGGCAAACCGGTGAGCAGCCAGCCGATCCTCGCCCGCTGCGGTTGGACACCGTTCGCCGAGCGCAGCTTTCGCCACAGCGTGAGCACCACGCTGGTGTCCGGCCACCTGGCGTGGCACAACGGCCAGGTGGTCGACAGCTGCCAGGGCTTGCCTTTGCATTTTCTGCGCTGACCGACGCCTGCGGGCTTGCCCTAATGCCATTCAGTTAAGAAGGCTGAAGGGTAAAAAGTAACCTGTGGCGAGGGAGCTTGCTCCCGTTGGACTGCGCAGCAGTCCCATGCCTTTAAAGCAAAGAGCAGGGGCCGCTTCGCGCCCCAGCGGGAGCAAGCTCCCTCGCCACAGAGAAGGTGGCAACCTTCAATAGTTGTGCACCTGTGCCGTGATCAAGCCAACTCCCACAGTTTAAGCGCGGGGTTTAACCGTACCGCAATCGTTGCCCAGCCACTGGGCGTGGGTGTCCAGGCTGCCCTTCTGCTGGACACCGGTGGCGTTGAACGTACCGTTAACGGTGGTGGTGAATTCCTGCTGGCTCTGGAAGGTTGCAACGCCAGTGCCCTGGGCTTTCGGGCAGCTGAAACGGAATTTCCATTGGTTGCCAGTCTTGTCGGTCACTTCCTGCTTGCAGCCCGATTGCGGGTCGGTCAGCGGGATCGAATCGGAGGCGACCTGGGCAGGCGTCAGGCATACCTGCACGCCTTTACCGGCCATGGTGATGCCCTGTTTTTCCAGCATCGCACGCTGCTCCGGGGTCATCTGTTGCTTGAGCTGACCGAGGATCAGCGACAGGTCCGGCAAGTCCTGGTTATCGACTTTCATATTGCTGGTGGTCAACTCCCACAAGCCCGGCGCCAGCATCTGCGCCTGAGCCGCCACGGGCAGCGTCAATCCAACAACCATGGCCAAACCAAGCAGACGAGCATTCATCGGGTAACTCCTGGGTAATTGTGGGCGTTAGACGCCGCAAAGCCGCCAGTGTTGCACGGCAAATAAAATAGCGACATTCGCTGTGGAACATGGTCTGTTAGGCACTCGATTGCCCGGAGTTACGTCGTTCATGGATTTTTTTGGCCCGCACCTGCTCGCCTACTTCATTGCCACGCTGCACTTTCTCGGGACGCTGGCGGCGATCCACGCGGTGCTGACGGTCAGGACCGCCCAAGGCTCGATCGCCTGGGCCTTGTCGCTGATGTTCATGCCTTACCTGACGCTGATCCCGTACCTGATCTTCGGCCGCAGCACCTTCGACGCGTACATCCAGGCACGTCGCCAAGCCAACCAGGAAATGCACACTGCCATCACCGAGCTTAACTGGCGCCCGTGGGTCGACGAAGCCCTGGCCGCGCGCAACTCCAGCGCCTACGGTTCCTTGCGCGCCATGCCAAAACTGGGGCGCATGCCGTGCCTGGCCAATAATGAAGTGCGTTTGCTGATCAATGGTGAAGCCACGTTCAGCGCGATTTTCGACGCCATACGCAACGCCAAAACTGCAGTGCTGTTCCAGTTTTTCATCATTCATGACGACGAGCTTGGCAGACAGCTGCATGCGCTGCTGAAGGAAAAAGCTGCCGAAGGTGTGGATATTCACGTGCTCTACGACCGCATCGGCAGCCACGCCCTGCCCCATCGTTATGTGCAATCGCTGCGCGACGCCGGGGTCAAAGTCAAAGCGTTCGCCACCCGCAGCGGATGGCTTAACCGCTTCCAGGTCAACTTTCGCAACCATCGCAAAATTGTAGTGGTGGACGGCATTACCGGGTTCGTCGGCGGGCACAACGTCGGCGATGAATACCTGGGCAGAAAGCCGCCACTGGCACCCTGGCGCGACACCCACGTGCAGGTCACCGGCCCAGTGGTGGCGTGCCTGCAGGAGTCATTTGCCGAAGACTGGTTCTGGGCGGCGCGCGAACTGCCGCCACTGATTTTGCCGGACACTTACCCCGAAGACGGCGTGCTCTGCCAATTGCTCGCGAGCGGCCCGGCCGACCCGTATGAAACCTGCTCGCTGTTTTTTGTCGAAGCCATTCATGCGGCGACCGAACGGGTGTGGATCACCAGCCCGTATTTCGTGCCCGATGAGGCGGTGTTCTCGGCCTTACGCCTGGCCGTGCTGCGCGGTGTTGATGTGCGCCTGTTGCTGCCATCGCGCCCCGATCACCGCATCGTTTATGCCGCCTCAAGCCTTTATGCGATCGAAGCCGTGCGCGCAGGCGTGCGGGTGTTCCGCTACAAGCCAGGCTTTTTGCATCAGAAAGTGGTGTTGGTGGACAGCGAAATCAGCGCCATCGGCAGCGCGAACATGGACAACCGTTCGTTCCGGCTGAATTTTGAAGTGATGCTGCTGACGGTGGACGAGGCGTTTGCCAGCGAGGTGGAGCAGATGCTGCTGGACGATTTCGCCCTGGCACATGAAGTCAGCCAGGAAGAAAGCCGCGAGACTCGGCGCTTGCAACAACTGGGCATGCGGGTGGCGCGGCTTATTTCACCGATTCTTTGATACAGCACAGAACAAATGTGGGAGCGGCGGTGCGACGATTCGACTTGCTCGCGAATGCGGTGGATCAGCCTATTAATTTGGTTCTGACACTCCGCATTCGCGAGCAAGCCCGCTCCCACATTTAGATCTTCAGCACTTTTATAACCGAGTTTCAGCGGTAGATATCTTCCCGCGTCCACGGCAATTCATGGCTGCCGTCGGCATGGGGTTTCACCGCCAATATCTGGTGCAAATTGATCCAGCCCCGCGCAAACGCATACGCGCAACCAGCCAGGTACAGTCGCCAGATCCGCAACGCCTGCTCCGGCACCATCTTCGCCGCCGCTTCGAGGTTGTCTTCCAGGCGCTCGCTCCAGTGGTCCAGGGTGCGCGCGTAGTGCAGGCGCAGGCTTTCGACGTCGACCACTTCCAGCCCGACTTCACTGATTTCGGCGGTCATCATCGCCAGGTGCGGCAGCTCGCCGTTGGGGAATACATAACGCTCGATAAACTCCCCGGCGCCACGGCCCACAGGTCGGCCATCGGTGTGCTTGGCGGTAATGCCGTGGTTCATCACCAAGCCGCCCTCGCGCACCGCGCCAAACAGCGTCTTGCAATACTCCGCCAGGTTGGCGTGGCCGACGTGTTCGAACATGCCCACGCTCACCACTTTGTCGAAACGGCCATCTTGCGGCAGGTCGCGATAGTCGAGCAGTTGCAGGTCTACCTGATCTTCCAGGCCTTCAGCTTTAACCCGCTCCCGAGCCAGCGCCAGCTGTTCCTTGCTCAGGGTAATGCCAAACACTTTGACCCCAAACTCGCGCGCGGCAAACCGCGCCAGCCCGCCCCAGCCACAGCCTACATCGAGCAAATACTCACCCGGCTGCAGCCGCAATTTGCGGCACAGATGGCGAAATTTATCTTGTTGGGCCTGGTCGATGGATTCGCTGCCGGTTTCAAAATAGCCGCAGGAATACGCCATGTCCTGGTCCAGCCATAGCTGGTAGAACTCGTTGGACAGGTCGTAATGGTAGGAAATGGCCGCTGCGTCAGTGGCCTTGTCGTGGATCGAGCGCACCGGACGACTCCCCTCGTCGTCTTCGATCAGGGCGTGACTCAACTCGTCACATACCCGGATGACCTCGGCGATGGAGCCTTCCAGCTCCAACTTGCCCTCGACGAAGGCTTCGCCCAAAGCATCGAGCGTTGGATGGGTCAGCTTGGACACGACCGTGGGGTCCTTCACCACGATGGTCACACTGGGCTCGGGGCCCAAGTTGAATTCATGGCCGTCCCAGAGTCGAAGACGCAGCGGTAGCTGAAGATTCTGTAAGGCCGGTGGAAGTTGCGCGAGCATGAGTAGTCCCCCCTTGTTTCAGACGTCTGGAGTGAGGGTAGACCATCCGAAGACAAAGTAGGAGGCTATCGATTTAATAGCCTTCTTCTATGGGGCTCGACGCTCGAGCAAACCATCCTGGATCCACTGTTTCAGCCATGTCACCGCTTGCAGTGGCGCACCCTCTGCATAAGTGACTACCAGCGCTTCGCACAGTTCTGAAAAATTCCAGCCGGTGGTCACCATACCCGCCAAGGCACAGGCTTCAGCTGGCTCCAGGCTGCGGTAATGGCACACATTCTGGTGGCGCCATACCAGGCAAATCTGCGCCAGCTCCAACGCGTGGCTGTCGGGAAACTGCGACTCATCCTTGCTCGCCCGCCAAATCGCCACGGTGTTGAAGTGACACAGCATCTGCTGCACCGACGGCGCCAGGCTCACCTGCAATGCCGGCCATTCTTCGGGCGCCAACTGCGCCATGGCGTCCAGGCTCAGCGGTTCGCCCTGCAGCGCATCAAACGCCAGGGTAAACGCCCACTCCAAACGCGCCAACTCTGCCAGCGGCGCGCTCTGCTCAGCCACCAAGTGCTCGACGATAAACGCCGGGAACCGCTCACCCAGCCAACGCAGGCTGTAATGGGCGGACGGATAGCGGCGCAAATAGGCTTCTGTCAGTGATGCGAACTCATCATCGCCGAGCCAATACCAAATGGCACCGAAGTCATGGCGCAGCACTTCCTGCAAGCGCGACAGGTAGGCGTTGTGATAAATCGCCAGGCCCGTGTCCACATCCAGGGTTGGCCCGCCGAGCAAGGTCGCGGCGAAACCACTGTTGGCGGCTGAGTTTTCAGATAACAGGTGTTGTTCAAAAGCCAACTGCCAATCGGTCAGGCGCATAACGATCTCCTGGCCAACGCAGTCGCACCCAATTCACGGGCCTTGCTCAATTCGGTGAGCAGCTCTTCGAACGGCGGGAAATGGTCATCGCGTTCCAGCAAGGTCGAGACCGGCCCCAGATGCTCAAGCGTCTGTTGATAAAGCGCCCATACCGGATCGCACACCGGATGGTCATGGGTATCGACCACATAATCGCCGTAGTCCATGTGCCCGGCCAGATGCAGCTGGCGAATACTTTCAGGCGGCAAACTGCGGATAAACGTCCAGGCATCAAACCCATGATTGCGCGAGCTGACATACACGTTGTTCACGTCCAGCAACAGTTGGCACCCGGTGAGATGGGCCAGGGCATTGAGGAATTCCCACTCGGTGAACTCATCGGCCTTGGAGCGCACATAGCTGGAGACGTTTTCCAGCACCAGTGGGCGTTGCAACACATCCTGCACTTGGCGCACGCGGCCTGCCACGTGGTAAAGGCTTTCTTCGGTGTAAGGCAGCGGCAGCAAGTCGTGCAACTGATGGGCACTGCCACGGCTCCAGCACAGGTGATCGGAGATCCACGCAGGCTGAATGCGCTCGGCAAGTTGTTTGATTTGTTTCAGGTAATCGCTATCGAGGGCATGCGGCCCACCGATGGACAGGGACACACCGTGCATCACCAGGGGATAACGCTCGGCTATCGCGTCCAGGTAGTACAAGGCTTTACCGCCCTGGACCAGATAATTCTCGGAGATCACTTCGAACCAATCCACGGCCGGCGACTGTTCAAGGATCTGCTGGTAGTACTCACTGCGTAAACCCAGGCCGTAACCCAGACTTGTAAGGGAAGCGGACATCACACACTCCTGGGCAAAGTGTCCGCAGCGGTGGGGGGCATCCGCTGCGGGAGCACTGAGTTGCCGGTTATTCGCCGACTTTGCCGCCAGCCTTCATGCAGGCATCAGCAGAAGGCTTGGCGAGGAAGCCCTGGCCTTTGCAAGAACCTTGACCTTTGCAAGCGTGGTCTTTGGTTTTGCAATCGTTCTGGCCTTTGCAAGCATTGATGCCGTAGCAGTGCACAGCGGTGTCAGCGGCTTGAGCCTGAGTGACAACACCAGCAAACATGGTAGCAGCGGCCATTGCGAGGGCGGCACCAGCAGCAGCGGATTTGAAGTTCATTTTTGTATTCCTCATGATCGGTAGTGGAATCGGTCTGAACGGATTGTTCAGTCTCGACATACCACTAGAGTGAGGTCCATCACCGGCGTTACAGCTGTGTGCAAATATTTCTGAAAATTATTCATCCAGCTTCAAAAGCGGCTCCTGGAAGCGCAACAAACGCCCGGCATTCCCCAATACCAACAGGGTGCTGAGATTGTGCAACACCGCCGCGATCATGGCCCCGGCAGCGCCCAACCAGCCAAACGCGGCGAACACCACGATGGCCAGCGTCCAGCCCAGGCCAATGATCACGTTGACCTGCAACGTCTGTCGGCACTGGCGGCTCAAGCGCACACAGGTGCCAAGGCGACGCAGATCGCTGCCGATCAGCACCACGTCCGCCGATGCCAGGGCGATGTCCGCACCGCCCGCGCCCATGGCCACACCGACCACACCTGCCTTGAGCGCCAGGGAATCGTTAATGCCATCACCGACGACCATCGGCCGGAAACCGCTGCCAATTTCCCCCAGCACGCGGTTGAGCTTGTCCTCCGGCAAAGCCTGCGCTTCGACATCGCTGATGCCTACGTCGAGCGCCAGGCTGTCGGCCACGCTTTGGCGGTCGCCGGTCAGCAGCAATTGGCGACCCAGGCCAAGCTCGCGCAACTCTTGCAGCGCTTGGCGTGCTTCCGGCTTCACGCTGTCCGCCAGCAACAGCCAGGCCAGAAACTGCCCGTTCAACGCCAGCCCGGCAATCGGGCCGTCATGGTTCGGGACTGTCGTCGTGACAATACCCAACTGCTCGAACAACTCCGGCCGCCCCAGCGCCGCCTCGCCCTGTTCGGTTTGGGCCACAACGCCGAGGCCCTGACGTTCGCGGATGTCCGTCAGTACCAACATTTGCTCCTGCGTGGCCAAACCCGCCAGTGCACGGCTGACCGGGTGGCTGCTGGCCGAACCGAGGCTGGCGGCAAGGTTCAGCAACACCTGCCGATCCGGCGCGGTGGTTTCGATGGACTGCAAACGCAGGGTGCCGAAGGTCAGCGTGCCGGTCTTGTCGACCACCAACGAGGTCAGGTCCGCCAACTCCTCCAGAAACGCCGAGCTGCGAATCAAAATCCCATGGCGCGCCGCCACCGCAATCCCGGCAATCGCCGTGGCTGGCGCCGACAGCACCAAAGCACACGGGCATGCCGCCACCAACACCGCCAACATTGCCTGGGCGTCATTGGTGACAAACCAGGTCACCGCCGCCAGCAGCAATACCAGCACCATATAGCTGCCGGCATAACGCTCCAGCAGCCGCGTGATCGGCGGCTTGGAGCGCTCGGCGTTCTGCATCAGCGCAATGACCTTGCCCAAGGTCGACTCATTGCCGGTGCGCGTCACTTGCAAGCGCAACAACCCATCCAGGTTGATCGCCCCGCCAAACACCTGCACACCGACACTGGCTTCCAGCGGCACCGACTCACCCGTAATGGGCGCCGTGTCCAGGCTCGCCTGGCCCGACAGCACCACGCCGTCGGCAGGCACACGGTCACCGGCGCGCACTTCGACGATATCGCCAGTGTTCAACGTGCCGTTATCCACTTCAATAATGCTGCCATCGGCCTGCACCAACCGCGCATGGCTGCGGGTCAGTTTGCCCAAGGCGTGAATCGCTTCCTGGGAGCCGATCACGCTGCGCTCTTCCAGCACGTGACCAAAGATCATGATGATCGGCAACAACGCGGCGGTCAGCAGATCACCGGTGGCCCAGGCACCCAGCATCGCCAGGGCGATCAATTGGTCGGTGATGCCATGCAGGCTGGGGTAACGCAGGCTGTACCAGGCCGATCGCATCACCGGCACGGCCACCAGCAAGGACGCAACGCCAAGCAGTAATTGGCTGACACCGGTCTGATCCGGCGCCAGCCAGCGCCAGACCAGGCCCAGCACCAGCAGTCCCAAGGCCAGCATGGCCAGGGTTAATTGCCGGGCAGCGCTGCGCTGCTCGGCGGAGGTCAACATGGGTGCGCTCATTGCTCGGCTCCCTGAATGATCAAGCGGGAGTCGTCTTTAGGGTCGACGGTGGTCACGGAACCTGCCTGGCCTAGAATCTTCGGCAAGCGCTCGCGATAAAGACGCAGCAATAAGCCAGGGTCTTTGACTTGAGCCAGGCTGGCGACGGTCGCGGTTTGCGCCTGGGCGTTGGCCAAGCGTTCACTGGCCTGGGCGTGGGCAACTTGCACCAGCCGATCGGCTTCCTGGTTGGCGGTCTGGGTGAGCTTTTCCGCTTCGGTGCGCGCATTGGCCACGGCTTTGTCGGCCTGCTGGCTGGCCGTCAGCACGGCGTTGAATGCATTGACTGCCGGGCCCGGAAGGCTCGATTGCACATCTACGCGGGTAACTTCGATGCCCAAGCCCAAGCCCGTCGAGGCCAGCTGCGCCAGGCGTTTATTAATGCCTTGCACCAGATCACCGCGCAGCCGTTCACGGCGTTCGGCGGCGCCATTGTCGGTGCCGATCAGTTCAGGGCGCGCCACCAGAATCGTGTCCAGGTCGCGCGCGGCGGTCAGGGCCACCGCGCTGCGCGTCACCAGCCGATCCAGGGCGGGCAGCACATGCTCGCCCTGCAACACAAAGGCGTAAGGTTCCGTGACCTTATAGAACACCCGCACATCCAGCTGCACCACGCCGGCATCGCCCGTCAGCAAATAGCCGGAACCGGCCAGCGCGTCGCTCAATGGCGTGGCAAAACTGGCCACGCGGTCGGCCTGGATCGCTGCCTCAGAGCGCAACAGGTTCTCCACGCGCCGCTCGATCACACGGTCCGCCGCCGGCAACAGCACCACTTGCTCGAAGGGCTGAGGCCACGCCAGCAACAGCCCGGCGTTCTGGATGCGGTCAAGCGCGCCGAAGTGCAACACCACGGCGCGGTTTTGCGGGTCGATCTGGCGCACATTCGAAAACGCCCAGGCCAACGCCGCCAACACCGTCACTGCGTACAGCGCCAGGAAGGTCAGGCGCCCGGCCTGGATCCACGGGCTGTCCGGGCCGTCACGCTCGGTCATGGCTGAACGTCCTTGGGCCCGTCTACCAATGCACGGAACGGCGCAGCATCGGTGCGCAGGATGATCTTGGTGCCCGGCGTGACCACCGTGCCCAAGGTATCGAGCGAGCGCAGCAGGTTGTACAACTGCGGGTTGCCGGCGTAGGCACGCCCGTAAATCTGCGCCGCCTCAACCCGCGACTGGGCTTCGATATCGGCGGCTTTCACCGTGGCATCGGCTTGCACGATGCGCGCATCCCGCTCGGCAGCAGAGCGAATCTGCGCCGCTTCCCGCTTGCCCACGGCGGTGCGTTCAGTGGCGATGGTTTCGCGCTCGGCGCGCATGCGGTCGACGGTGGCGGTCAGGGTGACGGAAGGCAACGTCAGGCGCTCGACCCCCACTTGCGCCACGCGCACGCCATAGGTAGTGAGCAATTGTTGATCAATTTGCTGGCGCAGCTGTGCCTCGAAATCAGCAATGCGCACCTGGCTGGCGTCGGTGTTAATCAAGCTCGACAGGTCGAAGCTGGCTGCCGTGGTTTCCAGCGCCGAGCCGACGAAGGTACGGATCTGTCGCGCCGCTTCATCCGGCTGGTTCTGCACCGCACGCATAAAGCGCTGCACATTGTCGGCATCGCCCTGCACCTGCCACGCCACGTAGGCCTGCACGATAATGCGCAGGCCATCGCGGGTGCCCACATCCTGCAAACCGCTGGAGGTGGTGCGCAGGCGCAGGTCCACCGGGATCGCCGCTTCGAACGGCGCCGGCCAGCGCCAGCCCAGGCCCGGCTCCAGCAGTACCCGCGCCGGGTTGCCGAAGCGGGTAATCACCGTGGCTTCACCGGAACGCACCTGCACCAGGCTCGCCGCCGCGACGGCAAACAGCACCAGCAATACCGCCCAGGCCATGCGCCGCCAGGGGAAAGGCCCGGCGGCCTGCTCATCACCATGGTGGTGATGATGGTGGCCGTGATGATGGTGATGACCGTGATCGTGAGAATGAGCGCTCAACAGACAGACTCCTTATTGAACGGCTTTACGCGGCGCCATCGGGTCGGCCGGCAAAGTAAAAGAACGCAGATCGATCGTCGGCGCGCCATCGGCGCCCAGGCGGTGATCCAGAATAAGCAGCTTGGCGTTGGCCAGGCCTTGGCTGAGTTGGCCCAGGTACTGTTCCAGCACAAAGGCACGACCCGCCGTGGCGTAGGCTTTTTGTTCGGCGGTAAAACGCAGGTCGGCCGCTTGAGCACCCGCGTTGACTTCACGGGCAGAGGCCAGCGCCTTGTCGCGGGCAGTGCTGGCTTGCAGCAACGCCTGGTTGGTTTGCTCGCTGGCAGCGCCGCGCTCACGGGAGATCAGCGCCTGGGCACCAATTTGTGCCGCCTGCACGCCGTGATAGGCATTGGCGGCGCCTGCCGGTGGGTGGATCGCTTCCACTACCGTGGCCAAAATCTCCACGCCGCTGTCGAGTTTCTGCAGGTCTGCCTGCACGGCGCGGCCCACTTCATCGGCGAGGCTGGTGCGTTGCTCACCGAGCAATTCGTCAAGGGTGCGCGAGGCAAAATCATGCACAAGGATGCGGCTGGCGGTGCTGCGAATCAGCGTCGGTACATCCGCGCTGTTATAGGTGGCGGCCAGCGCAGCCTTGTCCGTCAGGTCAATACGGTAGACGAAACGCACATCCATATTGACGATCTGGAAGCTCTGCTTGTCGCCGCTGCTGCTGGCGATCACTTGAGATTTGTCATTCACATGGCTGGCGTCCCACAAGCGGTTGGCGATCAAGGGCGCCGGGCCTTCGGCAGATGCCAACTCCGGTGCGGCGGCCTCGCTGACGCTGGTCGCCAGTTCATGCACCACGCCGTTTTCCACGCTCAGCACGCGGCCCAATGGCCAAGGCAACCCAGCATGCAAGCCAGGCCCGAACACCTGCACGGGTTTGCCGAAGCGTTCATAAATCCCACGGCCTTGCAGGGGCACTTCGTGCACGCCGGTCAGCGCCCAGCCTACCGCCAGCACCACCAACAGCACTGGCAAAAAAGCCCGGCGCATGTAGGTAAACGCCCAGATCTGACGCAGATCGATGCCAAAGCGGTTGTGCAATTCGTGCTGCAACGCCAGCAAGGGTTGGGGTGGCCAACGCAGCAGGTCCGCGATAAAGCTCTGCGCCATCAAGCGTGGTTCAAGGCGCGGCTGGCGCGGGCTGAACAGTGACAGCACGCCTCTTAGCAGAAACTCCAGCGCCACCAGCGCGGGCAACAGCCCCGTCAACACGGCCAGGCGCAACGGCCAGACGGATTCGGCGCCGGCAAACAGCAGGCAGATCGCGCTGAGCACCAGGCTGGTAATCGCCACGCGGCTCAACTGCGCCAACTGCGAAGCCTCCGGCCATTGCGCGGCGGTTTCCTGGGCCAACCGGCGCTCGAACACCAGCAAGCCAAAGGCCAACGCCAGGGCCAGCGCCGCGCCGATACTCGCCGATTGCCCCAGCGCGGCGGCGGGCAAGGCCAGGTTCCAGAATTCGATGATGCTGATCAGCGCCAGCAACGACCAGCCGCACAGCCACAGCACCGGCGCGCCGATCTGTGCCAGCACGCCGCTGCCAAACCGATTGATCGCCCGTGCGAACGCGCCAACTTCTTCGCCGGAGGCTTCGATCAACTCCGCCGTGGGTGTTTCCAGCGCCTGGGCGCGCCAATCCGCCACCCACCACGCCGATTGCAAGCCGGCCACCAGCACCAGCAAGGCCGAGGCGCAGTTGATCAACACCACCGGCCAGATCGACAGCGGCGCAAACAGCGCGACAAACAGCGCCAGCACCCAACCGGCCACGGCCAGAGCCGTAAGGCTGATGCCCGCTTGGCGCAATCGGCGGGCATGGAACAACCCTTGTTGAAAACGCGGAAGGCCTTCAACCGAAGCGCCGTCAGCTGCCAGATCCACTTGCATCTACTTCACGTCCACTTACATACAATTGGTTACGATATAACACGCAGCGTGAAATTTTTGTCCGAAAACAGCGCAAATCCCTTGTGGGAGCGGGCTTGCCCGCGATAGCGGTCTGCCAGTTATTGATGGTTGGCCTGATACACCGCCATCGCAGGCAAGCCAGCTCCCACATTTATGCTGTGGTGCTCTCTGGAAAGTGATTAAACCCCCAGAAACACGAGCCATCACTGGTGCAGGCACGGATTAATCGGCACACTCCAAACAGTTTTTCGCGGGCCCATGGACAAGGAAGCGTCATGATTTCGATCTACCAGCTCAAACCGCGTTTTCAGAACCTGCTGCGCCCTCTTGTGCAGCGTCTTTACGATAACGGCACCACCGCCAACCAGATCACCGTGCTGGCCGGCGTCGTTTCTTTGCTGGTCGGCCTGTTGATCGCCGGCTTTGCCCAACACCTCTGGCTGTTTGCGCTGATCCCGCTGTGGATGATCCTGCGCATGGCCCTCAATGCCATCGACGGCATGCTCGCGCGCGAATTCGGCCAGCAGTCGCGTCTGGGTGCCTACCTCAATGAACTGTGCGATGTGATCGCCGACAGCGCGTTGATCCTGCCCTTTGCGCTGATTCCCGGCGTGAGCCTGGCGCCGGTGCTGCTGGTGGCGTTGCTTGCCGTATTCAGCGAATACGCCGGCGTGTTGGGGCCAATGGTGGGTGCCTCACGCCGCTATGACGGGCCGATGGGCAAAAGTGATCGTGCGTTCGTGCTCGGTGTGCTCGCCACTGGCGTGGCGCTGGGCTGGCTCGGCGCCGGCTGGGTGGATGCGGTGATGTGGCTGGTGGCTGCCCTGCTCACCTACACCTTGGTCAACCGCGTGCGTCAGGGCCTCAAAGAACAACAAGAAACCTCTCCGATTGCATAAGGATTTTTGCGATGCGCGAACAGCAAGAGCACACCTTCGGTACCCATGATGGCGTCGAGCTTTTTTATCGGCACTGGCCGGCCACTGCGCCTGTGGGCGACGCGCCGCGCAAGGCGATCCTGCTGTTCCATCGTGGTCACGAACATTCGGGCCGTATTGCCCATTTGGTCGACGAACTCGACCTGCCACAATTCGATTTCTTTGCCTGGGACGCCCGTGGCCACGGCCAATCGCCGGGCGCGCGCGGTGACAGCCCAAGCTTCGCCACCAGCGCCCGCGACGTGCAGACCTTCTGCGAACACATCGGCGCCACTTACGGCATAGAAGAACAAAATTTCGCCGTTATCGCCCAAAGCGTCGGCGCGGTGATTGCGGCCACTTGGGTACACGACTACGCGCCAAAAATCCGCGCACTGGTGCTCGCCTCCCCGGCGTTCAAGGTCAAGCTGTACGTGCCCTTCGCCCGGCCTGGGCTGGCGTTGATGCGCAAGTTTCGCGGCAACTTTTTCGTCAACAGCTACGTCAAGGCCAAGTTCCTCAGCCATGACCCGGAGCGCGTCGCGTCCTACGACAGCGACCCGCTGATCACCAAGGCGATTTCGGTGAATGTGCTGCTCGGTTTGTACGAAGCCGCCGACCGGGTGGTCGCCGATGCTCAGGCGATCCAGGTACCGACGCAATTGCTCATCTCCGGTTCCGACTTCGTGGTGCACCGCAAACCCCAGCAGCAATTTTTCGACCGCCTGGGCAGCCTGAAAAAAGAGCTGCACATCTTGCCCGGTTTTTTCCACGACACCCTTGGCGAGCGCGACCGCGCCGTGGCCGTAAGCAGCGCTCGGCGCTTTATCCTGCAGAACTTCCAACACCCGCTGGACCGCGCCGCCCTGCTGGATGCCGACAAAATGGGCGCCACTTGCGCCGAGTCCGAAGCCCTCGCCGCGCCGCTGCCGCGCAACTCCCTGCGCGACCTGTACTGGCGCATGACCCGCGCCAGCATGGGGCTGGGCAAGAACCTGTCGGACGGGGTGAAGCTGGGTTTCGACACCGGCTTCGACTCCGGCAGCACCCTGGACTACGTGTACCGCAACAAACCCACCGGCAAAGGCGGCCTGGGGCGGATGATCGACACCAACTACCTCAACTCCATAGGCTGGCGCGGCATTCGCCAGCGCAAGCTGAACGTCGAAGAACTGCTGCGGCTGGCCATGGCCAAGTTGCGCGCAGAGGATCGAGAAGTCCGCATCGTCGATATCGCCGCCGGCCACGGGCGCTACATTCTCGAAGCCTTGCAGGGCGTTTCGCCGCTGCCGGAATCGATCCTGCTGCGCGACTACAGCGATATCAACGTGCGTGACGGCGGCGCGCTGATTCGTGAAAAAGGCCTGGGGGATATCGCGCAGTTCGTCAAAGGCGATGCGTTTGATAGAGCAGACTTGGCGGCACTGGCGCCCAAGCCGACCCTGGCAGTGGTGTCCGGCCTGTATGAGCTGTTTGCCGATAACGGCATGGTCGGCGGTTCGCTGGCCGGTCTGGCCGAAGCGGTGGAGCCCGGCGGGTATCTGGTCTACACCGGCCAGCCATGGCACCCGCAACTGGAATTGATCGCCCGCGCGTTGACCAGCCATCGCCAGGGCCAGGCCTGGGTAATGCGCCGTCGCAGCCAGGCAGAGATGGATCAATTGGTCGAGGCGGCGGGCTTTCGCAAAATCACCCAGCGTGTGGATGAGTGGGGCATTTTCACCGTGTCCCTGGCGCAGAAGATCTGAGCATGCGCGAACCCGGCTTATTGAAACCCGCAGTCCTGTGGCTACTGCTGTTGGCGCCGCTGTTTTTCAGCACTTATGGCTTCGCCACCTGGATCACCAGCCAGCGCAGCGACGTGGGTACGCTGGTGTTCGGCTGGGAAACCGATATGCCGTTCTGGGCATGGACCATCGTGCCCTATTGGTCCATCGACCTGCTCTACGGGTTTTCACTGCTGCTGCCCAATACACGTCATGAGCTGAAACAACACGCCTTGCGCCTGCTCAGTGCGCAAGTCATTGCCGTGAGCTGCTTTTTGATCTGGCCGCTGCGTTTCACCTTTGAACGGCCGGAGCTGGATGGCGTATTCGGCTGGCTGTTTGCGGTGCTGGCCGGGTTCGACAAACCCTTTAACCAGGCGCCGTCGCTGCATATCGCGCTGCTGGTGATTTTGTGGGTCATGTATCAGCGCCACACCCAAGGGTTTTGGCGTTGGATGGTGCATGGCTGGTTTGCGTTGATCGGTATTTCGGTGCTGACCACTTATCAACATCACTTTATCGACTTACCCACAGGCGCCCTGGCCGGTTGGTTATGCGTGTGGCTGTGGCCGGTGGAACATCCAAGCCCGCTGTTGAATGCACGGCTGACGCGGGACACAAAACGATGGCGGCTGGGCATGCGCTACGGCCTTGGCGCTGTAGTGCTGGTGATCCTGGCTTGGGTGCTGCGTGGCGGGTGGTTGTGGCTGCTATGGCCGGCGGTCTCCCTAGGCTTGATCAAGGCCAATTACCTCGTGCTGGGCGCCTCGGGCTTCCAAAAACGAGCTGATGGCCAGCTCACGCCAGCGGCGCGCTGGCTGTATGCACCCTACTTGGCGGCCGCGTGGATAAATTCCAGGCTGTGGACACGTAAACATCCACAGCCTGACCAAATTGTGGATAACGTCTGGCTCGGCCGCATTCCTGCCACCGGCGAGCAAGGTTCCTTCAAGGCCATCGTCGATCTGTGCGCCGAATTGCCGATTAATCCACAGGGCCGCGCCTATGAATGCGTGCCCGTGCTCGACCTGATCGCGCCAACGCCCGCGCAATCCCTGCAAGCCGCTGAGGCCATTGAACGCCTGCGTTCAAGCGGCACGCTGCTGGTGTGCTGCGCCCTTGGCTACTCGCGCAGCGCCACCGCCGTCGCCGCGTGGCTGCTGCACAGCGGGCGCGCTGCCACGGTCGACGAGGCAGTGGCTATTATTCGTACAGCACGGGCCGAAGTGGTCCTGCATCCTGCTCACCGTAAAGCGTTGGAGGGTTTGCCCCATGCCCGCTGATATGGAACTCCAGGTGGTTGCCAGCCTGCTGCGCCGTGGCCGCTCGCTGGATCAGTTATCCACAGGCCTGACCGTGGCCGGCGTGTTATTCGGCCTTGCTCAATTGCTGTTGGTCAGCGTTTCGACCCTGTGCCTGCTGCTCAGCCTGTGGATGATTATTCTCGGCCTGCTGCAAAAGTACTGGGCCTTGCGTGTGGCCTTCGACGCCGACCTGTTCGCCCTGCTGGCCTGCGACACCGAGCGCACGGCCGATCTCGACCAAGCCTTGCAGAACCTCGGCCTGCAATCGCCCAAACGCGCGGGCCGACCCTGGACCGAACGCCGTCGCGGCGCGCTCAAACTGCTGCGCAAACAAGCCTGGTTGCTGGGTGCGCAAGCGCTGCTGACCCTGGCCGTCATCCTCGCCAGCCCTTGGCTACCTTTCGCCGGATAAGGAATCCCCATGTTCGAACCCGTGGTCGCCACCCTGATTACCTCGATGGCCCGCACCGTCACCGGCGCCCGTAGCCTGTGGCTGGGGTGCGCGCCGGTGCCGGTGCAACGCATCTACTTCGCCAACCACAGCAGTCACGGTGATTTCGTACTGCTGTGGGCATCGTTGCCGCAGAACCTGCGCAAATTCACGCGGCCGGTGGCCGGCAGTGATTACTGGAATCAAAGCGCACTGCGCCGCTACATCATCAACCGCGTGTTCAATGGCGTGTTGATCGACCGCGAGCGCAAAGACCCGGTGGATAACCCCTTGCAGCCGATGCTGGCCGCGCTGGAAGGCGGCGATTCCTTGATCATCTTTCCCGAAGGTACGCGCAACCTGGAGGACGGTTTGCTGCCGTTCAAAAGTGGCCTGTATCACCTGGCAAAAAGTTACCCACAGGCCGAGTTGATTCCGGTGTGGATCGCCAACCTCAACCGGGTCATGCCCAAAGGGCGCGTGCTGCCGCTGCCTTTGCTGTGCACCACCAGCTTCGGCGTGCCGCTGCAATTGGAAGACGGTGAAGACAAGTCCGCCTTCCTTGCTCGCACTCGCGACGCCCTGCTTGCCCTCGCCCCGGAGCATGTCTGACATGGATAGCCAAACCCTGATGTTGTTCGGCGGGATCGGCGCGATCCTGGTGCTCGCCTCGCTGATCGGCCTGATCCTCAAACTGCGCACCCGTGGCACACCGAATGCGGTGGTCGACAACCTCAACGCCCGCATCAATGCGTGGTGGGTAATGGTGGTGGTGATCGGCATCGCCTTCTGGCTCGGCACTGGCGCGGTGATCCTGCTGTTCTATGCGGTGTCGTTCTACGCCCTGCGCGAATTTCTCACCCTCACCCCTACACGGCGCAGTGACTACCCGGCCCTTGTAGCCGCGTTCTACCTGGCGTTGCCGCTGCAATACCTGCTGATTTATGCGGACTGGTACGGGCTGTTCTCGATCTTTATCCCGGTGTACGTGTTCCTGCTGCTGCCGATCCTTGCTTCGCTGGGTGGCGACAGCACGCACTTTCTGGAGCGAGCGTCGAAGGTGCAATGGGGCCTGATGATCGCGGTGTTCTGCGTGTCGTTCGTGCCCGCCCTGCTGACGCTCGACATTCCCGGCTACGAAGGCCGCAACCTGTTGCTGATCGCTTACCTGGTGATCGTGGTGCAACTGTCGGACGTACTGCAGTACGTGTGCGGCAAGCTGTTCGGCAAACACAAGATCGCGCCCAACCTGTCACCGTCCAAAACCGTGGAAGGCTTTGTCGGCGGGATTCTGCTGTCGTCCCTGATCGGCGCGGCGCTGTGGTGGACAACGCCGTTCAACCCGTGGCAGTCATTCCTGATCGCGCTGCTGATCAACCTGCTGGGCTTTGCCGGCGGCATCGTGATGTCGGCGATCAAGCGCGACCGGGGCGTGAAGGATTGGGGGCACATGATCGAAGGCCACGGCGGGATGCTGGACCGCCTGGATTCGGTATGTTTCGCCGCGCCGATTTTCTTCCACCTTGTGCGCTACTGGTGGACCTGACCCACCGTACTAAGCCAAGTGAAGATCAAAATGTGGGAGCGGGCTTGCTCGCGAAGGCGGTGGATCAGTCAGCCGAAATATTGACTGGAAAACCGCTTTCGCGAGCAAGCCCGCTCCCACATGTGCCTTGTGGTGGTTTCAGGTCCTCACTCAGACCGGCAAATGCCCCAGCGGCAGCGCCCCTGGGGTTTTCACGGTCTGGATCGCGAAGTTGCTGCGAATATCCCTCACCCCCGGCAGCTTCAACAGGCTACCGGTCACAAACCGCTCATACCCGCGCAAATCCGTCACCACCACCTGCAACAGAAAGTCCGACTCCCCCGACACCAGGAACGCCGAGATAACCTCAGGCAATGCCAGCACCGCTTCACGAAAGGCATTGGCCTCAGTGTCGTTATGGCGTTCCACTTTCACGCCGACAAACACCATCATACCCAGCCCCACTTCATCGCGGTCGAGGGTGGCTTGATAGCCGCGAATCACGCCCGCCTCTTCCAATAGCCGAACACGGCGCAAACAGGGCGAGGCGGACAGGCCGATCTCATCAGCTAATTGCACATTGCTCAGGCGCCCATCGCGTTGCAGGGCTTCAAGGATCTTGCGGTCAAAAGCATCAAGCTTGAGATTTGGCATAAGTGAATGGCCGAGGTAATTTTTAGTGGCAGATAGTGCCAAGATTGCCGATTACCTGGCTGATAACGCAAGCACCTGCCCCGCCTTCGCGCCCTAGAATTGGCAAACAATTTTCGGGGGTGAGAATGTCAGAACTCTGGTTATTTCTAGCGGCGCTGTCGGTGGCGTATCTGTTGCCGGGACCGGACATGATTCTGCTGCTGCAAACCGGCGCACGTCAGGGCAAAGCCTTGGCGCTGACCACGGCAATCGGCTTGGGGCTCGCCCGGGCATGCCATGTCGCGTTGGCGGGTATGGGCCTGGCGACCTTGTTCAAAGTCGCTCCCTGGACCTTTGATGTGGTGCGTCTGGGCGGGGCCGCCTATTTGTTGTGGTTGGGTGTGCAGTGCCTGCGCGCCAATATGTTGCCCTCGCTCGAAGCGAGCCAAGGCGCACCTTCGGGGCATGCCTGGCGTGTGGCGCTGCAACGCGGACTGCTCACCAACTTGCTCAACCCCAAGGCGCTGCTGTTCTGCTCAGTGCTATTGCCGCAGTTCATCAACCCGCAAGCCGGCCCGGTGGCGGCGCAGTTTGTATGGCTTGGCGTGACTCTGGTGGGCGTGGGTTTCGTGTTCGACAGTTGCTACGCCCTGGCCGGGGCACGTATCGGCCGTTGGCTGGCGCACAATCGCCACGCGCAGCGCATGCAGCAGTGGCTGTTTGGCAGTCTTTTAATCGGTTTTGCGGTACGCCTCACCTTTGTGCAACACGCCTGAGCACGCTGACCACTTCACGTCATCTTTTGTATCAAAGACGCGTGTAAGATAGGCCGCACTTTGCCAGGGATGCTCACCATGTTCGATTCGTTGAAAGCGATCAGCCGCCGGATTATCGGCGCTTTATTGACTGTGGTGAGTGCCGTCTTTGGCCAATGGCAGCCGCCAGCCTGGCTGCGAGCCACGGGCCGTGGCGTGGGGAACCTGGGCAGTAAAGCCCGCGCCCATCCGCGCCAGGCGGGTGCCGGGGTCTTGGGGCTGGTGCTGCTGGCCGCTGCTGGTTTCTACGGCTGGCACTGGTATTCAAATTTGCCGCAGCCCCATACCGTGGGTTATTCGCTGCATAAGCCGAACCTGACCGATTACACCCAGCAGCCTGCGGTTGTGGATAACTTGCAGGTGCGTTTTGCCGAGTCCGTGGCTCCGCTGGCGGCCATTGGCAAGCCGGTCACTGAAGGCATTACCCTTAAACCCGCTGTAGCCGGTGCCTGGCGCTGGTCCGACGACCGCACCTTATTGTTCGTGCCGGAAAAAGACTGGCCTGTGGACGCCCATTACACGCTCGACCTGGCCAAGAAACAGCTGCTGGCTGACGGCGTGCTGCTGAGCCAATACAGCAGCCAGTTCTCGACCCAACCGTTCCGCGCCACCCTGGCGCAAAACGAGCTGTACCAGGACCCGTCCAACCCGACGCTGAAACAGCTGGTGGCGACCTTCCACTTTTCCCACCCGGTGGATGAAGACAACCTGCGCAAGCGCGTCTCGGTGACCCTCGGCAAAGGCCTGGCCTACCGCGACGCTCAGTTGCCCAACCGCCCGGAAGTCACCTTTGACGACCTCAAGCTCAACGCCTACGTGCGCTCCGCCGCCCTGGCCACGCCACTGGAAAGCACGCCGGTCAGCGCCAAGCTCGATGAAGGCATCAAGGCCCGTGACGGCGGCAATGCCAGCACCGCGCCATTGGTGGCGGAAGTCACCGTGCCCGGCCGTTATCGCCTGACGTTTACCGCTGCCGAAGTCAGTTTTGTCGACAACGAGCGCGGCGAACCGGAGCCGGTATTGATGTTCAGCAGCTCCAGCGCCGTGGCCGATGACACCATCGCCGGCAAGGTCCAGGCCTGGCTGCTGCCGGCCAAGGCCGAAGACGACACGCGCCCTTACACCAGCAACGATATCGACGACGCAATGCTGGCGCGCAGCACCAAGGTCAGCTTGACCCACGTGCCCAGCGTCGAGCCGCTGAACACCCTGCATGCCTTCAAGTTCAAAGCCCCGGCCGGCCGCGCGTTGTACGTGCGCGTGCCTGCCAACCTGGAAGCCATTGGCGGTTATCTGGCGAAAAACCCTACCGCCTCGCTGATCAGCATGCCGGCATATCCGCGCACTCTGCAGTTCTTGTCCGACGGCGCTCTGCTGAGCCTCAACGGCGAAAAACGCCTGGGCTTCATGGCCCGTGGCGTGCCCGGCGCCCATGTGGAAATCGCCCGCCTGCTGCCCAACCAGTTGCAGCATTTGGTCGACCAAAGCAGCGGCAGCTTCGCCCGGCCGAATTTCGGCAATGAATACTTTGACCGCATGGTTGAGCGTCAGTCGCTGGATATTGCGTTGTCGTCCAATGACCCGGCGAAAACCGTCTACGACAACGTGGACCTGAGCCACTACCTCACCGCCAATGGCGGCCGTCGCGGTATTTTCGTGCTCAAGCTGAGCCCGCAGGATGACCCGGCCGAGCGCACGTTCGAGTACGAGCGCAACAGCACCAGCGACCTGCGTTTTATCGTGGTTACCGACCTGGGCATCATCGCCAAACGCTCCAGCGACGGCAGCCACGATGTGTATGTGCAGTCCATCGGCAACGGTTCGCCGGTGGCTGATGCACAAGTGGACATCATGGGTCGCAACGGTCTACCGGTCGCCAGCGGCCGCACCGACGCTGAAGGCCACGCGCATTTCGCCAAGCTGGATGAACTGCGCCGTGAGAAAACGCCGCTGATGTATGTGGTCACGCGCGGCAACGACCAGTCGTTCCTGCCGATTGCCCGTCAGTCCCAGCAGTTGGACTTTTCACGCTTCGATGTAGGTGGTTTGGAAGAAGACGGCGCGATTAATCGCCTCAGCGCGTACATGTTCACCGACCGTGGCCTGTACCGCCCGGGCGAGACCGCGCACCTGGGCATGATCGTGCGCAGCGGCGACTGGAAAGGTGCCTTGCAAGGCCTGCCGGTTGAACTGCAAATCACCGACCCGCGTGGCCTGGAAGTGATTCGCCAGCCGCTGAAGCTGTCCACCAGCGGCTTTGAAACCTTTGATTTCCCCAGCAGTGAAGTCGCGCCCGCCGGGGAGTACACCGCGACCTTGCAGCTGATTGGCCAGAAAAACACCCGCACCGACCTGGGCAGCGTCAGCTTCAAGGTCCGCGACTTTGAGCCGGACCGCATGAAGGTCAGCCTGAGCCTGCACGACACGCCGGTATTGGGCTGGATCCCGCCGGACCAAGTGGTGGCCAAAGTCACCGCCATGCACCTGTTCGGCGCCCCGGCAGCCGGCCGGCGTGTCACGGCGAAGATGTCCCTGAGCCCGACGCTCGCGGCCTTTGACCGTTACCCGGACTACCGCTTCCGCCTCAACGACTCCCTGGAAGAAGCCAGCACCGAAGACCTGGCTGAAACCACCGTCGACGACAACGGCCAGGCCGTGCTCGACCTCAACCTGCAACGCTTCGCCAGCAGCACCTATCGCCTGCAAGTGATGACCCAGGTGTTCGAGGCCGAAGGTGGCCGCAACGTGGCCGCGCAAAGTGCGCTGCTGGTGTCGTCCGCGCCTTATCTGGTCGGTGTGAAAAGTCAGGATTCGCTGTCGTACGTCGCCAAGGACGCCCCGCGCCAGGTGCAATGGCTCGCCGTCGCGCCGGACCTCACGCCGATGGCAGTGGATGGCCTGACCAGCGAAGTGGTCGAGCACCGCTATGTATCGGTGCTGGTGAAACAGTCCAACGGCACTTACAAATACGAGTCGCGCATCAAGAACATCAGCCAACCGGCCTCACCGCTGACGATGACCAAGGACGGCGCCAAGCAGACGCTCAACACCGGCACGCCGGGTGATTTCACCCTGCAAGTCAAAGACGCCAATGGCCGCCTGCTCAACCAGATCGACTACAGCGTGGCCGGGCACGGCAACACCTCGCGCTCGCTGGAGCGCAACGCCGAACTGCAACTGCGCCTGGATAAACGCAGCTATGCCACCGGCGATGAGATTGCGATCAGCATCCGCGCGCCGTACACCGGTGCCGGCTTGATCACCATCGAACGTGACAAGGTTTACACCCAGCAGTGGTTCAAGGCCGACAGCACCAACAGCGTGCAACATATCCGCGTGCCTGCGGGGCTTGAGGGCAATGCCTACGTCAACGTGCAGTTTGTGCGCGACATGGGTTCGCCTGAGGTTTATATGAGCCCGCTGTCTTACGGCGTGGTGCCGTTCAGCATCAACCTGGATGCGCGGCGCATGGCGCTCAAGGTTGAAGGCCCGGAGAAAATCGAGCCGGGGCAGACCCTGGATATCAAGGTCACCGCCGACCGCCCAGGCCGCGCGGTGGTTTACGCGGTGGACGAAGGCATCCTGCAAGTGGCGCGTTACCAGACACCCGACCCGTTGGGCTTCTTCTTCCAGAAACGCGCATTGGAGGTTGGCACCAGTCAGATCCTTGACCTGATCCTGCCGGAATTCAGCCGCCTGCTCAGTGGGGCAGCGCCCGGTGGTGACACCGAAGGCGCGCTGGCCAACCACCTCAACCCGTTCAAGCGTAAACACCAGCCGCCCGTGGCCTGGTGGTCCGGGTTGGTTGACCTGCCGGCCGGTGAAACCGTGCTGCATTACCAGGTGCCGGACAGCTTCAACGGCAAGCTGCACCTGTTTGCGGTGGCAGTGGACAGTGACAGCGTGGGCGTCAGCGAGGCCAATACCGAAGTGCGCGGGCCGATTGTGATCACACCGAACGTGCCGGCCTTTGTGGCGCCGGGGGACGTGTTCAATGTGAGCGCCGGGGTGTTCAGTAACCTCGACGCGGCAGCGGACGTGAAGTTTGAAGTGCAGACCAGCGACGGGCTAAACGTGCAGGGCGACAAAGGCAGTACCCTGTCGCTGCAACCGCGCAAGGAAGGCACTGCCGAGTTCAAGATCAAGGTCGGTGAAACCCTCGGCTCCGCGGACCTGCGTTTTGTCGCGGTACTGCCGAACGGCAAACGTATCCAGGTCGCAGAAACCACGTCGATCCGCCCACTGAGCGAGCATCGCGTGGCCTTGAGCCTGGGCCGGTTCGACAGCGCCAGCAAAGAGCTGAAACCGACGCGTGAGCTGTTCAGCCAATTGCGCGATGTGCAACTGGGTGTGGCCGCCTCGCCACTGGTATGGGCCAACGGCCTCAAGCATTACCTGGATGACTACGGCTACGCCTGCACCGAGCAATTGGTGTCCAAGGCCATGCCGGCGTTGATCTGGGGCGGTACCGCACCAGAAGCCGAACAAGCCTTCAGCGGCGCAGTGCGCATGCTGCGCCAGCGCCAGAACTCGGCCGGTGGCTTTGGTTTGTGGGCCGCCAACCCGGATGTGGCGCCGTATGCCAGCCTGTACGCCACCGACTTCCTGATCGAAGCCAAGGAACGCGGGCTGCCGGTGCCGGAAGACCTGCTGGCGCGCTCCAACGCCTACCTGACCGACTTGGCCAATGGCCCAAGCGAAGGTCTGTCGGAATTGCGCAACCGTGCCTACGCCAGTTACCTCTTGAGCCGTCAGGGAATTCTGGTGAGCGGCGCCTTGAGCGATATCCGCGAGCGTTATGAGAGCTACTTCAAAGACACCTGGCAGAACGACTTGGGCGCCGCTTACCTGGCGGCCAGTTACAAGCTGCTCAAGCAGGATCGTCAGGCCGATACCTTGTTCCGCAAAATCCCGTGGCGTTCGCTGGTGGATAAGTGGGAGAGCGATGGCCTGTATTACGACCCGCTGGTACACGATGCCGAGCACTTGCACCTGCTGGCGCGTCACTTCCCCGAGTTGCTTGACGATGTACCGACGGCGCTGCTGGATAAACTCGGCAAGCGCCTGAACGAACAGCGTTACAACTCGCTGTCGGCCGCCCTGCTGCTGCGCGCCCTGGACAATTATGGCCAGCGCGCCCAGAGCGACATGACCCTAAAGGCCACCGCCTGGCTCGGCGACAAGCAACAGCAATTGCTGGAGATGGCCGGCCAGCCGCCGCGCGCCGCCGTGCCGGGTAAAACGCAGAAGCTGGTGATGGAAAAAACCGACGGACCGGCCGCCTTCTACATGCTCAGCGAAGCCGGTTTCGACAAGGGCGCCAAGCTCAAGCCAATCAACAATGGCCTGGAGATCATCCACGAATACCTCGACCTCAAAGGCGAGCCAGTGAGCAAAGTCGCGGTGGGCGACGAGTTCCTGGTGCGCCTGCGCCTGCGCGCCACCGACCGTGACCAAGTGCAGCAAGTGGCCGTGGTCGACTTGCTGCCAGGCGGTGTCGAGCCTGTGTATAACTTGCCGCCGGAGCCGGAAGCGGCCGCCAGCAACGAAGAAAGTGAAAGTGAGGGCGACGATTCCGAGTACGTGGAAACCGCAGACGGTGATGAAGGTGATGCCTGGCAGGCGCCGATCGGCGAGACCGAGCTGAGCAACTGGCAGCCGGACTACGTGGACGTGCGCGATGATCGGGTGGTGTTGTATGGCACCGCGCTGCGCGATGTAGGCACTTTCGTGTACCGCGTGCGCGCCACCAACGCAGGGACGTTCAATACGCCACCGGCCTATGCCGAAGGCATGTACGAAACCACCCTGCAAGGGCGCGGCAAAGTAGGCCAGCTTGAAATTACCAAGCCTTAAACGCCTGACGCCGCTGCTTGCAGCGGCGGTACTCTTTGCAGGCACGCTGGCGGGGCTGCGATGGTGGCCCCACGCCCCACTCGAACAGGCCGTCACCTCGTCCCGCGTGGTGTTGGCCGACGACGGCTCGCTGCTGCGCATGACCTTGGCGCAGGACGGGCAATATCGCCTGTGGCTGCCGCTGGAACGCATGTCGCCTTCACTGGTCGAGGCGTTGCTGCTTAAGGAAGACCGCAATTTCTATTGGCACCCGGGCATCAACCCCCCGGCGTTGCTGCGCGCGGCCATGGCTACCTACAGCGGCGGCCAGCGCCAGGGCGGTTCGACCTTGAGCATGCAGCTGGCGCGGCGGCTGTGGGACCTCAACACCCGCCAAGTGCCGGGCAAGTTGCAGCAAATGGCCCTGGCGCTGTGGCTGGAAGCGCGCTACAGCAAGCACGATATCCTTGAGGCTTACCTGAACCTGGCGCCCATGGGCGGCAATATCGAAGGCGCCGAAGCGGCCAGCCGGATTTACTTTGGCAAGTCGGCGGCGCAGCTGTCGTTGTCCGAAGCGCTGGCGCTGGCGGTGATCCCGCAGCAACCGGGGCGGCGCGCGCGCTTCGGGCCGTCGCTGCAACATGCGCGGCTGCGCTTGATGGCCGATTGGCGCGAAACTTATCCACAGGACCCGCGTAACGACAGTTTGCTCGACTTGCCCCTGGAGGCGCGCAACCGCCAGCAGATACCGTTTCTAGCACCGCACTTGAGCGAACAGCTGCTGGCGTCGCAACCCGGCAACGAACTCAACTCAACCCTCAACCTGCCTTTGCAGCAACTGCTCGAACGCTTGATCACAGGCTTTATTGCCGAGCGGCGCAGTACCGGTGTGGAAAACGCCACGGCCCTCCTTGTGGACAGCCGCGACCAGAGCGTCAAGGCGCTGGTAGGTTCGGCGGATTACTTATCCACAGGCATCCACGGGCAGGTCAACGGCGTGTTGTCGCGGCGCTCGCCGGGGTCGACGCTCAAGCCGTTTCTGTATGGGTTGGCGCTGGATCAGGGGGTTATCCACCCCATGAGCATCCTCAAGGATTTGCCCAGTAACTTCGGCTACTTCCAGCCGGAAAATTTCGATGGCAGTTTTGTCGGGCCCCTGACGGCGCGGGATGCGTTGATCCGTAGTCGCAATATTCCGGCGGTATGGCTCGCCAGCCAGGTGCAGTCGCCCTCGCTGTATGGCTTGCTGCAACGCGCCGGTATCAAAGGTTTGCGTGGGGAAAGCCATTACGGCCTGGCCCTGGCCTTGGGCGGCGGCGAGATGACGCCGGAGGAACTGGCGCGCCTGTATGTGATGCTGGCAGGTGACGGGCATTTGCGGCCTCTGCGCTATTTGCAGGAACAGCCGCAAACCACCGGCGCGCAACTGCTCACGCCTCAAGCAGCGTTTATGGTGCGCGACATGCTGCGCCGCAACCCGCGCCCGGACGGCCTGCCCGGCCGCCACTGGCGCACAGCCTGGAAAACCGGCACCTCATGGGGCTTTCACGATGCCTGGAGCGCGGGCCTGGTGGGGCCGTATGTGCTGGTGGTGTGGGTGGGCAATTTTGATGGGCGGCCGAACCCGACGTTTATCGGCGCCAAAACCGCCGCGCCGTTGTTCTTCCGGATCGCCGACGCCCTGCCGCTGGCCTTGCCCAACGTGGTGATCAAGCCCGACAAGCCGCCCGCCGGGCTGGTGCGCATCGACGTGTGCGCGGCCTCCGGCGAGCTGCCCAACCGCTGGTGCCCGCAAACCCGCAAGACCTGGTACATCCCCGGCGTGTCGCCGATTCGCGTGTCCAACCTGCATCGCCCGGTACTGATCGACACACGCACCGGCAAGGCCGCATGCCCGCCGTTCGAGCCGCAATACACCCGCGAAGAAGTCTTCGAATTCTGGCCCAGCGACGTGCAGCGCCTGTACCGCGCCGCCGGCCTGCCCCGGCGCACGCCGCCTAATGTGATGAAAAATTGCCAGCCCAACCGCATCAGCGACCAAAGCGAAGCGCCGCAGATTCGCTCGCCGCTGACCCAGGTGAGCTACCAGTTGCGCCTGTCCCAGCCGCAGGAAAGTATCCCGCTCAATGCCAACGCCGCCAGCGACGCGACCACGCTGTACTGGTTTGCCGACCAGACGCTGATCGGCCAAGGCCCGCCGCAGACCACGTTGAACTGGCGGCCGGGCAAGTCGGGCGAGTATCGGTTGCGGGTCAGCGATGATCAGGGCCGCAGCGCTAGCCGCGGGCTGAAAGTGGAGTTTGTGCCCTGAGCTGGCTAAGCGCAGATCCCTGTGGGAGTGGGCTTGCCCGCGATAGCGGTGGGTCAGTCAATATTACTGTTGGCTGGGCTGACGTCTTCGCGGGCAAGCCCGCTCCCACAGGGGATCTGCTGTGCGACTCGCTGATCAGGCGTCTTCGTCGCCGAAGCTGGCTTTGCCTACGCGCTTGGCGTAATGGTTGTACGCCGCGCCGAGCTTTCTCTGCTCGAAGATCGAGAACACCAGGGTGCCCAGCAGGATCAGCATCCACACCAGAAACAACTTCATCGTATCCACATGGGCAACGAACAGCAGCAGGGTCACAACGCCGCCAATCACCATGCCCAACCCCATCCATGCCCCCAGTACGCGCCCCACGGCCAGGCGAATACCTTTGGGCAGGACCAGCCGCGTGGCCATCATGACGACGATAAGGGTCAAAAAGAAGCCAAACGCAGCCATGAACGGAATCTGAAAGCCGCCTTCGCGGTATAGCCAAGCAAGCAGCTGATAGAACGGGCCCCGTTCGGCCATCTGTGGATAAGTCTCGGGGCCGGGCAAATGCAGTTGAGCGAAGTGCGCAGGCGTCATGGCCATGACGCCCACCCCGAGCAGCGCTATCACGGCACCATAAAAACCACCGGCACGCCATAAAGGCGCCAGCACTCGGCGGTTTTCCACATCCTCTGTCAATGCCACGCCAAACACCGCCTTCGGGTGTTTGCCCTGTGAAATAACCGTTTGGCCTTCTCGCTCACCGGCGTCGCCAATCAGCATCACGTCCAGGTCCTGGACCAACAGGATTTCACCCTGGCGGCGGGAACTGCCCAGCAGCTCATACTCGACAGGCGATTTATTGCCAAACAGGTCAATCCCTTCAGCAATCACGCGGACCTCACCGCTGGCGTCCTGCAGCCGGAAGTCATGACAGCGCGCCTCACCCAACACCCGGCTCCAACTCCAATCGCCGTCCTTGTCTTTGGTCCCCTCTTCGACAATCAACACGTAACCCACGCACGGCTTGCCGTAGACCGGCGACAGCATGGTCTGGTCGGCGACCACCTTGCCGCGCACTTCCACCAGGCCCATGGCCAGCGAACGAATCTGACTGGTGGCCAGGCGCTGCTCGGTTTTGTAGAAACTGGGGCCGAAGCTGACCAGCAAACCGACCAGAATGCCCACGGGGAAAAACAGCGCGATCAGGATGTTTGGCGCGTAAACCATCAAGGCGATAAAGCCGGCAAGGAACACCAGCGCCAGCGCGGTTTTCCACCTCGGCTTTTTCACCACAACGCCTGCCTGGGTGGTTTTCATGCCCCCGGCACCTCAAGCTTCACGCCTTCGTAGCGGGTTTCTTCGGCGCTGATGGCCAACAGCGGAATGCGCTGATAGCTGAGCATCCGCGCAAAGAACAGGTCGGGGAACACCGCGATGGCGATGTTGTAGAGGTTTACCGACTCGTTGAAGAACTCACGCCGGTCAGCAATGCGCTCCTCCACAGCCGAGATAGCCTGTTGCAACTCAACCATGTTCGGCCCCGAAATCAGCGCCGGATAACTCTCCGCCACCGCAATCACCGACTTGAGCGCCGCGTTGAGTTGGTTGGAGGCATCGACCTTAGCATTGAGACTGCTGGCGTTCAGGTATTGAGTGCGCGCATCGCTCAAACGCGTGAACAGCGCGTTCTCATGGTTCATGGCGGTCTGCACCACGCGCATCAGGTCGGGGATCTGATCGGCCCGTTGCTTGAGCAGCACGTCGATGTTGGCGAAAGCTTTATCCACATCGTTGCGCCGCATCACCAGGCCGTTGTAAACGCCGACCATCCAGCCGATCAGGCCGACGACAATGATCAGCACGACGATACCGGCGATAAGCAGTTCTATGTTCATGATGAAGGCGTTCCCTGGCTGAGTTATCCACAGGGAGGCATTCTAGGGGTAAAGCGCGGTGAAGCACCCGGACTTAGCGCACAGAACCGACAAGCGTGTCGTTCAAGGCTAGAAACGTCTGTGCAAATCGGGAAAGATCGTCTGAGCGAACCACACAGGCAGTCCCGGAAAAATCGACCGTGATTTTGCTGAAGAGGCTTCAACAACCCCCAAAACAATGAGTTTTCTGAGTTGCTCACTGGCGACTCGGTCGTGCAGGCCGGAAAACGTCTTGAAGTCGGCTCGAAGCATCTCGCCTTGGGTCAGCAAGATATGGATCGCTTTGGCCATTTCCTGCTTCACGCCTGCCTGGATAAATCGCGGCTCAAGCCCGACAACCCGTTCCAGCCGGTGGCGCAAGGACACAAGGTCCATGGCTTGCTCGACATAGTCCATTTGATCGATGCAAACCTGCAGCATGAATTCCACAAAACCAAACAAACCCGCTTGGGTGAGTTGACCCCGACCATCCAGATCGCCTCGGCGAGGCTGATCCGCTGCGCGCAAATGGGCGTAGTATTCATCCTGCTTACGCGCCAACCCTCTGGACAGTGACCACAATGGGGAAGCAAGCCCAAGCCGCATCAGTTGCAGGTGGGTCATCATGCGTACAACCCGGCCATTGCCATCTTCAAAGGGGTGCACGAAAGCAAGGCGATGATGGTAAGCCAGCGAGCCAAGGATTCGCGGAGTCAGGTCAGGTTGCCTGCCATAGACCTGCTGAAGCCGAGTGAGCATGGGGGTTACAGCTCCCCAGGCTGGCGCAGCATGGTCACCCACCAGAACATTTCGCTGCGCGGCGTCACGCAGTTGGCCAGGCACCAGCAGGTGCCCGTCACCCAGGCGCAAATCTTCATCACTCGCCTCGCGGAAAAGGCGGCGATGAATAACAGACACCAGCTCTGGCGCGAAGAACAGATCCCAAGGGGCGTCCATGGATTGGGGCCGTCGCAAGGCTCTCTCTAACAATTCCTGAACACCAATATGACTTTGGGCGAGAGCTCGCAGCTCCTTTGGGTCACGCCTGGGCACGCGAGCCGACAACGTGACCGGCTCCGTAAACTGGCCCTCGATCAGGTTGCTGTAATAGCTACTGGTGATCCGCATCAAACCGCCTATGCGGTTGGCCGTTTGCCTGGGCAAGAGCCCTGTCAGCTTTCCAGCGCGAAAGCCGAGGGACTCTGCCGTACGCACTGTCGACGCAGGAAACCCCGGAGAAGGCCAGATAGGCTCAAGCCAATGGTTTCCAGAGATAAATTCCTGCGCCATTACGGTTACCTTTTTCCGATTTATTTTCCGATATCTTTTTTCACAATGATCAATATTATCTGGGCTTATCCCGGTTTTAACACCGATATTCAGATTTATTTTTCCGATATTTTTTCCGACTTTTAAATCTAGGAAAAATCTGCATTCAATGCCATACGTATTACCTCATTACGCACCACCTTGCCCAACGCATTGCGCGGGATGACGTCACTCAGCACGATCCGCTGAGGCAACTTGAACGGTGCCAGGCGGGTGCGCAGCCAGGCGAGAATGTCATCCGCCGAGGTGCCCGCTGCATCGGGCGCCAGCTTGACCAGTACGACCACGCGCTGACCCGCTTCGCAATCCGGCGCACCTGCCACCGCCGCATCTGCGACCGCCGGGTGCAGGATCAGCTGGTTTTCCACTTCCACCGGTGAAATCTTGTCGGTAAAGCAGACGATCTGGTCCTTGCAGCGTCCGACAAATCGGTATTCGCCGCCGGGTTCCTGGCGCATCAGGTCGCCAGATGCGAACCAGCCTTTGGGGCTATGGCTGATGATGTCGCCGGGGCCGGTCCAGTAGCCGAGGCTGAGGTTGGGGCCGCGCACTTGCAGTTCGCCCACTGTGCCTGGGGTCACTTCGATACCGTCGGCACCCACCAGGCGTGCGCGGCCCGGCACCAGCTTCAGGGTGTCCCAGGCCGAACCGAAGGCCGTGCTGCCCAGGCATTCCGTCAAGCCATAGGCATTACTCAGTCGCACGTCGAAGGTGCTTTGGAAGGTTTCGGCAACGGCGGGTCGGCACGCGTCGCCACCGATGCCGCACACCCGCAACGAGCTGAGGTCGCGCGCACGCTTGCGCTGGGCGTCCACCAGCGGTTGGCAGATAAACGGCGCGATAAACACCGTAGTGCCACCTTCTTGCTCGATAGCATCGAGCAGTTGGTCGGCGTCGAAGCGACTGAGCATGACCTCCTGACAGCCACGGATAACCGTCGCCAACAACATAAACGAACCGGAGACATGGGCCACCGGCGTGCTGCCGATGGTGCAGGCATCCGCATCCAGCTTCCACGTGCTCAATGCACCGATAACGTGGGAAATCGCCCGCTGGTTATAGGCCACCAGTTTGGGCATGCCGGTGGTGCCGGACGTTGCCAGCAACAGGCACGTGGAGTCGATGTCGGCCGGTACTTTCGCCTGCTGGCGGCTGCCTTCGCCCAACAGCGCATGCCAATGGGTGCTGGTAAAAGTGCGCGTACGCTCAAGTAACGTGTTGTCTATCTGTGAAACAACCGGTTGCAGGTCCGCCTCATGGATAAACAATTTCGGCCGCAGCCACCCCAGAAACTCATCCAGTTCACGGGCGGTGAATTCACACTTGAGCGGCACCATGATCGCCCCGCTCATCATCGCGGCAAACAGGAAAACCGCGTACAGCGGCGAGGTGCGCACCAGCATGACAACCCGATCACCCGGCTCGATGCCCGCCCGCTTGAGCCCATCGCTCAGGCGCACCACTTCAGTGGCCAGGCGGTGATAGGACCAGATGTCACCGTCGGCAATCAGGGCAACGGCGTTGGGCCGCTCGGCGGCGTGATGGAACAGTGCGTGCAAAGGCGTCTGCGAAGGAGACTGGGCTTCAGCGGGTTCGAAACAGGTCAGCATGATCGTTTTCCAGGGGGCTAGTACCACTCGCGCCTTAGCGCTCTATCCCAAAGGGAACACCTGGAAGTACGGATTTATTTCGTCAAGGTTCAGCTACGTTCACATTGCGTGCAGAAAAACCCCGGCTACCGGAGTTCTGATGCTGTGAGTTCGACATAGCTGGATTTGCCGCCGCCGGTCGCACCCGACAGCCAGCCCCACTCGAAGTCCAGCGTAGTACGCTCGACGTCGTCGATGCCGACAGTGCCACGGGACCAGCCGGCCAGGAGCTCTCCTTGCGTGGTCAGGCACTGGAACAGAAGCTCGATGGAATCCTCGCCTGTCACACGCCCGACCTGCTGCCCCAAGTGGATTCGGCCGCCTTGGTAAGTGCCGGTAATAGCATCACCCTCGACCAGGTAGTGAAATAGCGTGTCGGAACCAGAAAGCCCGTGAGTGTTGTTGGCGACAGCGAACCTGCGATTGTTCAAACGCTCACGGATCGTTGAAAAAGGAGTTTGCTTCAAAACCGAATCCTTTCGTATGACGAGGTCCATTTCGACAGCAACCTGGAGACCCGAGGGCCTCCAGGGTATGGCCTGTTACTCCACCGTCACCGATTTCGCCAGGTTACGCGGCTGGTCAACGTCAGTGCCCTTAAGCACAGCAACGTAGTACGACAGCAGCTGCAACGGGATGGTGTAGAGGATCGGCGACAGGGTGTCGTGGATGTGCGGCATGTTGATGACGTGAGTGCCTTCGCCGTTGGTCATGCCGGCTTTTTCGTCGGCGAACACGATGAGTTGGCCACCACGGGCACGCACTTCCTGCAGGTTGGACTTGAGCTTTTCCAGCAGTTCGTTGTTCGGCGCGACGGTGACAACCGGCATGTCGTCATCCACCAGGGCCAATGGGCCGTGCTTGAGCTCGCCGGCCGGGTAGGCTTCGGCGTGGATGTACGAGATTTCCTTGAGTTTGAGCGAGCCTTCCATCGCCACCGGGTATTGCGCGCCACGGCCGAGGAACAGGGTGTGGTTCTTGTCGGCGAACAGTTCGGCGACTTTTTCCACGGTGCTGTCCATGGCCAGGGCTTCGCCCAGGCGGGTCGGCAGGCGGCGCAGTTCTTCGACCAGGGTGGCTTCGACGCCTTCGGCGAGGGTGCCGCGCACCTGGCCCAGGGACAGGGTCAGCAGCAACAGGCCAACAAGTTGGGTGGTAAAGGCTTTGGTGGACGCCACGCCGATTTCGCGACCGGCCTGGGTCAGCAGGGTCAGGTCGGACTCGCGCACCAGTGAGCTGATGCTGACGTTGCAGATCGCCAGGCTGCCAAGGAAGCCGAGTTCTTTGGCATTACGCAGCGCGGCCAGGGTGTCGGCCGTTTCGCCGGACTGGGAGATGGTCACGAACAGGGTGTCGGGCTGCACCACCACCTTGCGGTAGCGGAACTCGCTGGCAACTTCGACCTGGCACGGGATGCCGGCCAGTTCTTCGAGCCAGTAACGGGCAACCATACCGGCGTGGTAGCTGGTGCCGCAGGCGACGATCTGCACATTGCGCACTTTGGCGAACAGCTCAGCGGCTTGTGGGCCGAAGGCGTTGACCAGCACTTGGTTGTGGCTCAGGCGGCCTTCCAGGGTGCGCTGCACCACGGATGGTTGCTCGTGGATTTCCTTGAGCATGAAGTGGCGGAATTCGCCTTTATCAGCGGCCTCGGCACCGTCGCGGTATTGCACGGCTTCGCGCTCGACCGGCACGCCGTTGACGTCCCAGATCTGCACGCTTTCACGGCGAATGTCGGCGATATCGCCTTCTTCCAGGTACATGAAGCGGTCGGTGACCTGGCGCAGGGCCAGTTGGTCGGAGGCGAGGAAGTTTTCGCCCAGGCCCAGGCCAATCACCAACGGGCTGCCACTGCGCGCGGCCACCACGCGGTCGGGTTGGCTGGCGCAGACCACGGCCAGGCCGTAGGCGCCGTGCAGTTCCTTGACGGTGGCCTTGAGGGCGACGGTCAGGTCGCCAAGGTCCTTGAGCTTGTGGTTGAGCAGATGAGCGATGACTTCGGTGTCGGTGTCCGAGGTGAACACGTAGCCCAAGCCTTTGAGCTGTTCGCGCAGCACTTCGTGGTTTTCGATGATGCCGTTGTGCACCACAGCCAGGTCGCCGGAGAAGTGCGGGTGAGCGTTACGTTCGCACGGCGCACCGTGGGTGGCCCAACGGGTGTGGGCGATACCCAGACGGCCCACCAGCGGCTCGCCGAGCAAAGCTTGTTCCAGCTCGCTGACTTTGCCTGGGCGGCGCATGCGCTCGAGCTTACCGGCGTTGGTAAATACGGCTACACCGGCGCTGTCATAGCCGCGGTATTCCAAGCGCTTGAGACCTTCAAGCAGGATGGCGGTGACGTTGCGTTCAGCGACTGCGCCTACAATTCCACACATGGTGTATCTCCTAGATGATTGCCGCGCATATCAGCGTAATGCCGCGGGCTTGGATCTGGTCGCGGGCCTCAAGCGGCAGGCGATCATCGGTAATAAGGGTATGGACGCTGCTCCAGGGCAGTTCCAGGTTGGGGATCTTGCGGCCGATCTTGTCGGATTCGACCATCACCACCACTTCTCGGGCGACGTCGGCCATGACACGGCTCAGGCCCAGCAGTTCGTTGAAAGTGGTGGTGCCACGTTCCAGATCGATGCCATCGGCTCCGATAAACAACTGATCAAAATCGTAGGAACGCAGCACTTGTTCGGCGACCTGGCCCTGGAAGGAATCCGAATGCGGGTCCCAGGTGCCGCCGGTCATCAACAGCACCGGCTCATGTTCCAACTCGCTAAGGGCGCGGGCCACGTGCAGGGAGTTGGTCATCACCACCAGGCCGGGCTGGGGCCCCAACTGGGGAATCATGGCGGCGGTGGTGCTGCCACTGTCGATGATGATGCGCGCGTGTTCACGCAAGCGCATGACGGCCGCACGGGCAATGGCGCGCTTGTAGGCCGAGATCGGCTGGGCAGCGTCGCCGACCAGTTCCTGGGGCATGGTGATCGCGCCACCATAACGGCGCAGCAGCAGGCCATTGCTTTCAAGGGCGGCAAGGTCTTTGCGGATGGTCACTTCCGAAGTTTCGAAACGTTTGGCCAACTCGTCCACGCTGACTTCGCCCTGTTCATTGAGCAGGGTCAGAATGTTGTGGCGCCGTTGGGGTGTATTTCGTTTCGACATGGTGATGATAAGTTTCGTTTCGAAAGATAACGAAGGCAATCAAAACCTATTGGCAGGAAATCGTCAAGCAGATCGAAAAGTTTTTTGACACAACACTGAGCAAAATGTGGGAGCGGGCTTGCTCGCGAATGCGGTCTGTCAGTCACCTTTTCAGTGCCTGACACGACGCTTTCGCGA
>NZ_CBFHAZ010000008.1:0-111032 GCF_965653655.1 Pseudomonas onubensis
ACCCTTGCCTCTGGCTAACACTTCCCCTTGCCGGGTGTGTAGAGGACTTTCACCTCCAAGTCACCAGCGAGGCCACCACAGCCAAGCTGGTTGCGCTTCGCGCAACGCGCCATGCCTGGCGCACATAAAAAAAGGACTCCGAAGAGTCCTTTTTTTCAGCGTAAAGCCAGCGGGTGATTAAACGCCCGAAGCCTTGGCTGCTGCTACGTCCTTGATGGACAGCTTGATACGGCCGCGGTTGTCCACGTCCAGTACCAGCACTTCCACTTCCTGGCCTTCTTTCAGAATGTCGGTCACTTTCTCAACGCGAGCGTCGCTCAGCATGGAGATGTGTACCAGACCGTCTTTGCCCGGCAGGATGTTGACGAATGCGCCGAAGTCGACGATGCGCTCAACCTTACCCACGTAGATCTTGCCGATTTCGGCTTCAGCGGTGATGCCCAGAACGCGCTGACGTGCAGCTTCAGCCGCTTCCTTGGTTTCGCCGAAGATCTTGATCGAGCCGTCGTCTTCGATGTCGATCGAAGCCTTGGTTTCTTCACAGATCGCACGGATAGTCGCGCCGCCTTTACCGATAACATCACGGATTTTGTCGGTGTCGATTTTCATCGCGATCATGGTCGGAGCATTTTCCGACAGTTCGGTGCGGGACTGACCAATGATCTGGTTCATCTGACCGAGGATGTTCAGGCGCGCTTCCAGGGCTTGGCCCAGAGCGATTTCCATGATTTCTTCGGTGATGCCCTTGATCTTGATGTCCATCTGCAGCGCGGTAACACCTTTAGCGGTACCGGCTACTTTGAAGTCCATGTCGCCCAGGTGGTCTTCGTCGCCCAGGATGTCGGTCAGGATGGCGAACTTCTCGCCTTCTTTAACCAGGCCCATGGCGATACCGGCAACCGGTGCCTTCATCGGTACACCAGCGTCCATCAGTGCCAAGGAAGCACCGCAAACGGAAGCCATGGAGCTGGAACCGTTGGACTCAGTGATTTCCGACACAACACGGATGGTGTACGGGAACACGTCGGCAGCAGGCAGCATCGCAGCGATCGAACGACGAGCCAGGCGGCCGTGACCGATTTCGCGACGACCAGCGCCACCCATGCGACCACACTCGCCCACCGAGAACGGAGGGAAGTTGTAGTGCAGCATGAACGGGTCTTTTTTCTCGCCTTCCAGGGTGTCCAGCAGTTGTGCATCACGGGCAGTACCCAGTGTTGCAACGACCAGAGCCTGGGTTTCGCCACGGGTGAACAGCGCCGAACCGTGAGTCTTCGGCAGAACGCCGACTTCGATGTTCAGTGGGCGCACGGTGCGAGTGTCGCGACCGTCGATACGTGGCTTGCCGTTAACGATGTTTTCGCGAACGGTGCGGTATTCGATTTCGCCGAAGGCCGCTTTGACTTCGCTGGAAGAAGGCTGGCCTTCTTCACCGGACAGCTTGGCTACAACCTGATCCTTCAGCTCGCCCAGGCGCGCGTAACGGTCGGCCTTGACGGTGATGGTGTAGGCGTCGGAGATGGCAGCACCGAACTCGGAGCGGATAGCGCCCAGCAGTTCAGTCGCTTCAGCTTGTGGAGCCCAGGCCCATGTTGGCTTGGCAGCTTCGGCAGCCAACTCTTTAACGGCCTTGATCACCGACTGGAACTCGTCGTGAGCAAACAGTACGGCGCCCAGCATCTGGTCTTCGGTCAGCTCTTTGGCTTCCGACTCAACCATCAATACGGCTTCAGAAGTACCGGCAACGACCATGTCCAGGCTCGATGCTTTCTGCTGCTCGTAAGTCGGGTTCAGCAGGTAGCCGGTGCTTTCGTGGAAAGCCACGCGCGCAGCGCCGATCGGGCCATCAAAAGGAATGCCGGAGATAGCCAGGGCCGCCGAGGTACCGATCATCGCAGCGATGTCCGGATCGGTCTTCTTGCTGGTGGAAACGACGGTGCAGACAACCTGCACTTCGTTCATGAAGCCTTCTGGGAACAGCGGACGGATCGGACGGTCGATCAGTCGGGAAGTCAGGGTTTCTTTCTCGGAAGGACGGCCTTCACGCTTGAAGAAACCGCCAGGGATCTTACCGGCAGCGTAAGTCTTTTCCTGGTAGTGAACGGAAAGAGGGAAGAAGCCTTTGCTTGGGTCAGCGGTCTTGGCGCCAACAACGGTCACCAATACGGTAACGTCGTCGTCAACGGTAACCAGCACTGCGCCGGAGGCTTGACGGGCGATACGGCCTGTCTCGAGGGTAACGGTCGACTGACCGAACTGGAATTTTTTGATAACCGGGTTCACGGTGTCCTACCTTCTTTGTGGCTCTTGGGGGAACTTGTCTTCTTGCGAAATTCTTGGGCAATGCCGGGAATCGGCCCGACGCTCGTCCAGGGTAAAACGTGTATCCAGATAAAACTTGAGGCTGGGAGCCTGCCATGGGCCAGCGGGAATCCCACTGACACACGGCAGACAACCAACCTCTAGCGCAATCGCTTATTAGCGACGCAGACCCAGGCGACCGATCAGAGCCTGATAACGACCCAGATCCTTGCCTTTCAGGTAGTCCAGCAGCTTACGGCGCTGGTTTACCATGCGGATCAGACCACGACGGGAGTGGTGATCTTTACCGTTGGCCTTGAAGTGACCTTGCAGCTTGTTGATGTTGTGGGTCAGCAGTGCAACTTGCACTTCTGGCGAACCAGTGTCACCAACAGCTTGCTGATAGTCAGCAACGATTTGTGCTTTTTCTTGAACGTCGAGAGCCATGAGGCAATCCTTTTTTCGGGAAACCACCCAGAGGGTGATCTCAATAGGCCAGGGACAAATCCCTGTATCTAAAAATGAGTAGTGACCGTGCCTATTAACAGCCACCCTCGTCCCAGTTTGCGTAAAAGCTACTGCGCTCGGTAATCCTGCGTCAAAAACCGGCTCGGAATGCTCATTAACAGCAGTTAACTCCGCTTCCTCGCCTGTTTTTTCCTTGTCTTACCTTCGCTCGCTACGCTTTTACCACAAACTGGTTCCGGTCATTCTGACCGAATCAGTCGACGCGGCGCGATGCGCCCGTCTTCGCTCACTTCACCGATACCGATAAAGCGACCGTTATGATCCTGTACCCGCACCATACCGAACTTTGGAGCGTCCGGGGCACGTACCGGTTGGCCGTTGAGCCAGTAAAACGCGCTGTGCTCCGAGAAGTGCAGCAATGGCCAATCCAGCAAACCGCTGTCCGATGGCATCAGGAAGCGATCAACTGCTTCATTGCCGCCTTCGGCGTGTACCGCTTCCAACTCTTCCAGCGTGACCGTCTGGGCCAGGGTGAAAGGTCCGGCTTGAGTACGTCGCAACTCTGCAACGTATGCACCACAGCCCAGTTGCTCACCGATATCCTCCACAAGGGTACGAATATAGGTGCCTTTGCTGCAGTCCACCGACAATCGTGCGGTGTCGCCTTCACTGGCGAGCAATTCAAGCCGCGCAATAGTAACAGAACGCGGTTCGCGCTCCACTACTTCGCCCGCACGTGCCAGCTTGTAAAGAGGCTGGCCATCACGCTTGAGCGCCGAGTACATCGGCGGTATCTGACTGATTTGCCCACGAAAAGCGGGTAAAACGGCCTCGATATCAGCACGACCAACGGTCACGTCGCGAACCTGCAGAACATCACCTTCGGCATCCGCCGTGGTGGTGGTTTTGCCCAGTTGCATGAGGGTTTCGTAACCCTTGTCGGAATCGAGCAGGTATTGCGAGAACTTGGTGGCCTCGCCAAAGCACAACGGCAGCACGCCGGTGGCCAATGGGTCGAGGCTGCCGGTGTGCCCGGCCTTCTCGGCATTGAGCAGCCAGCGAACCTTCTGCAGCGCGGCATTGGAGGTAAAGCCAATGGGCTTGTCGAGCAGAATGATGCCGCTGACGTTGCGACGGATACGTTTGACCTGAGCCACCGCTTACTCCTTGGCGTCTTCAGGTGTGGACGGGTGCTGGCTGTCTTCAGCCACGGCGCGCTCGATCAATGCTGACAGGTGCGCACCACGCACGACGCTTTCGTCGTAGTGGAAGTGCAACTGGGGAACACTGCGCAGCTTCATTTCACGGGCCAACTGCATGCGCAGGAAGCCTGCAGCCGAGTTGAGCACTTTGATGCTTTGCGCGATTTCTTCGCTGTTGTCCTGCCCCATCACGGTGATGAAGATCTTGGCGTGACCCACGTCACGGCTCACTTCAACGGCGGTGATGGTGACCAGGCCAACGCGCGGGTCTTTGACTTCGCGACGGATCAGTTGGGCCAGCTCACGCTGCATCTGATCGCCGATACGTTGGGTACGGCTGTATTCTTTTGCCATGTCTTGTTACCTGTTACTGCCACACGGTGAAACCCGTGGGGTCTGAAAGCGGCAAACGCCCGGCCTGACAAAAGCCAGACCGGGCGTTGCGTTTAGAGTCCGTACGCTGCGCGGGGCATTTGCATGCCCACACGCGGCGTGGCTCCGGAAGTGCGCGAGTTAGAGGCTGCGAGCAACCTGGACCTTCTCGTAGACTTCGATCTTGTCGCCAGCCTTGACGTCGTTGTAGCTCTTGACGCCGATACCGCATTCCATGCCGGCACGTACTTCGGAAGCGTCATCCTTGAAGCGGCGCAGGGATTCCAGCTCGCCTTCGAAGATAACGATGTCTTCACGCAGTACACGGATCGGACGGTTACGGTACACAGTACCTTCGATAACCATGCAACCGGCGATCGCACCGAATTTCGGCGAGCGGAACACGTCACGCACCTCGGCAACACCCAGGATGTTCTCCCGGACATCGCTGCCAAGCATGCCGGTAAGGGCTTTCTTGACGTCTTCGATGATGTCGTAGATGACGTTGTAGTAACGCATGTCCAGGCCTTCCTGCTCGACGATCTTGCGAGCGCCAGCATCGGCACGCACGTTGAAACCGAACAGTACAGCGTTGGAAGCCAGTGCCAGGTTGGCGTCGGATTCGGTGATACCACCGACACCGCCACCGACAACGCGCACTTGCACTTCGTCGTTACCCAGGCCGTTCAAGGCGCCGTTCAACGCTTCGAGGGAACCACGAACGTCAGATTTGAGGACGATATTAAGCGTCTTCTTCTCTGCCTGGCCCATGTTCTCGAAGATGTTTTCCAGCTTGCCGGCGTGAGCACGAGCCAGTTTGACTTCGCGGAACTTGCCTTGGCGGAACAGAGCCACTTCACGGGCTTTCTTCTCGTCAGACAGCACGCTCATCTCGTCGCCAGCGTCCGGTGTACCGTCCAGGCCGAGAATTTCGACCGGGATGGAAGGACCGGCTTCCTTGATTGGCTTGCCGTTCTCGTCGAGCATGGCACGTACACGGCCATAGTTCGAACCGACCAGGACCATGTCGCCTTGGCGCAGGGTACCGTCTTGAACCAGAACGGTTGCAACCGGGCCACGACCTTTGTCGAGACGCGATTCAACCACAACACCGCGACCAGGGGCCGATGGCGTTGCTTTGAGTTCGAGTACTTCAGCCTGCAACAGGACTGCTTCGAGCAGTTCGTCTACGCCAGTACCGACTTTCGCCGACACCGAGACGAATGGCGTATCACCGCCCCACTCTTCGGAAGTCACGCCGTGCACCGACAGTTCGCTACGGATGCGATCGAGATCGGCGCCCGGCTTGTCGATTTTGTTCACTGCAACTACCAGTGGAACACCAGCGGCCTTGGCGTGCTGAACAGCTTCAATGGTCTGCGGCATCACGCCGTCGTCCGCTGCAACTACCAGGATCACGATGTCAGTCGCCTTGGCACCACGAGCTCGCATTGCGGTAAACGCAGCGTGGCCAGGGGTGTCCAGGAAGGTGACCATGCCGCGCTCGGTTTCAACGTGGTATGCACCGATGTGCTGGGTGATACCGCCGGCTTCGCCAGCAGCTACCTTGGCACGACGGATGTAGTCGAGCAGCGACGTCTTACCATGGTCAACGTGACCCATTACGGTCACAACTGGCGCACGGGAGAACGTCTCACCTTCAAACTTCAGGGACTCGGCCAGGGAATCTTCCAGGGCGGTGTCGCTGACCAGGGTCACTTTGTGGCCCAGTTCTTCGGCTACCAGCTGAGCAGTTTCCTGATCAAGCACCTGGTTGATGGTCGCTGGAGTACCCAGTTTGAACATGAACTTGATGATTTCAGCTGCCTTGACCGACATCTGATTGGCGAGATCGCCAACAGAAATGGTCTCGCCGATCTGCACATCACGCACGACAGGGCCGGTTGGGCTCTGGAAACCGTGGGCGTTGCGCTTTTTCAGCTTGGCCTTGCCGCGACCACCACGACGGAAGCTATCGCTTTCTTCGTCGGTAGTACGTGGGGCAACGCGTGGAGCAGGCGCCTTCTCTTTGACCGAAGCGCGATGCGGAGCGTTTTTACGCTCGCCATCACCGCCGCCACTGCGACGATTGTTGTCGTCGGCACGTGGTTTGTCCGGACGACGAGGTTCGTCGCGCTTGCGATCAGCTGCTGGAGCCGGTGCGGCGGCAACCGGAGCGGCCTCACGCACAGCCTCTACAGGAGCGCTAGGCGTGGCGACCGCTTCAGTACCAGCAGGTTGCGCAGCAGCAGGCTGGCGACGCGCTTCTTCTTCGGCGCGACGCTTGGCTTCTTCTTCAGCCTTCTGGCGAGCAGCATTTTCTACTGCGCGACGTTCTTCCAGCTCGCGTTTGCGCTCGGCTTCGATTTCTTCCGGGCTGCGCTGTACGAAGACTTTCTTCTTGCGTACTTCAACGCTGATGCTCTTGCTACCAGCAACACGCAGGGTGCTGGTGGTTTTGCGCTGCAATGTAATCTTGCGCGGTTCTTCCACTTTCGCCTTGTGGCTGCTCTTCAAGTGAGTCAGCAAAGACTGCTTCTCACTATCGCTCACACCTTCATCGGCGGCGGTGTGCGGCAGACCTGCCTCACGCATCTGCTGCAACAGGCGCTCTACCGGTGTTTTGACCTCATCGGCCAGTTGTTTCACCGTGACTTGCGTCATGCACTTCTCTCCTCAGGCCGCGCCTAGTTACTCGAACCAATGGGCTCGGGCGGCCATGATCAACTTGCCGGCACGATCATCGTCAATGCCGTCGATGTCGAGCAGATCGTCAATAGACTGCTCGGCCAGGTCTTCGCGGGTAATTACGCCGCGCACCGCCAGTTCCATCGCCAAATCCTTGTCCATACCCTCAAGCGAGAGCAGGTCTTCGGCCGGATGGGCGTCTGCCAGCTTTTCCTCAGTAGCGATGGCTTTAGTCAACAAGCGATCCTTGGCCCGAGCGCGAAGCTCGTTGACGGTGTCTTCGTCAAAGCCGTCGATGTTGAGCATTTCTTCCAACGGTACGTAGGCAATCTCTTCCAGGCTGGTGAAGCCTTCATCTACCAGCACCTGCGCCAGGTCTTCGTCGACTTCCAGCTCGTCGATGAAGTTGCGCAGGATGTCACCGGTTTCAGCTTGCTGCTTAGCCTGGATGTCCGATTCGGTCATCACGTTCAGGGTCCAGCCGGTCAGTTGGCTGGCCAGACGCACGTTCTGACCACCACGACCAATGGCCTGAGCCAGATTGTCTGCGCCAACGGCGATGTCCATTGCATGGGCATCTTCGTCAACGATAATTGCCGCCACTTCAGCTGGCGACATGGCGTTGATCACAAACTGCGCCGGGTTATCGTCCCACAGAACGATGTCGACACGCTCACCGCCCAATTCGCCCGACACTGCCTGGACGCGCGAACCGCGCATACCAATGCAAGCACCTTGCGGGTCGATGCGTTTGTCCTTGGAGCGGACCGCGATCTTGGCGCGCGAACCCGGGTCGCGGGACGCAGCCATGACTTCGATCAGGCCTTCGGCGATTTCCGGCACTTCGATGCGGAACAGCTCGATCAGCATTTCCGGCGCGGTACGCGACAGGATCAACTGAGGGCCGCGGTTCTCGGTGCGGATTTCCTTGAGTAGCGCACGCAGACGCACGCCGACACGGAAGGTTTCGCGAGAGATGATGTCTTCGCGGGCCAGCAACGCTTCGGCGTTGTTGCCCAGGTCGACGATCACGTTGTCGCGGGTCACTTTTTTCACGGTGCCGGAGATGATCTCACCCAGGCGTTCGCGATAAGCGTCAACGACTTGAGCGCGCTCAGCTTCGCGAACCTTCTGCACGATGACCTGCTTGGCGGTCTGTGCAGCAATACGGCCGAACTCGATCGACTCGATCTTTTCTTCGACGACATCACCGACCTGGGCGCCCGGATGCGTTTGCGCAACCTTGCTCGGCCAGGTTTCGATGGCCGGATCATCAAGATCGGCTTCTTCGACGACCGTCCAGCGACGGAAAGTCTCATAGGCACCGGTGTGGCGGTTGATTTCCACACGCAGATCAACTTCGTCTTCAAAACGCTTTTTGGTAGCAGTGGCCAGGGCCAGCTCCAGCGCTTCAAAAATCACGTTTGCCGGTACGCCCTTTTCATTGGATACCGACTCAACAACCAGCAGTACTTCTTTGCTCATCGTACGCCTCGCCTTTCGCAAGCCATTGGATCCGCGGGATCCGCGTCTCAGTCAAAACTGGGAATAATGTTGGCCTTGTCGATCATATCGATCGGCAACAGGAACTCATGGTCTTCTACCTGCACCACGACATCCTGTTCTTCTACACCGCGCAGAAGGCCCTGAAAGTTGCGTCGCCCTTCAAAGGGAGAGCGCAGCTTGATCTTCACTTGTTCACCGGCAAATTTTGCAAACTGATCAATAGTGAACAGTGGGCGTTCCATGCCTGGCGAGGAAACTTCGAGGGTGTATTCAACGGCGATTGGATCTGCAACATCCAGCACACCGCTGATCTGACGGCTGACAATGGCACAATCGTCCACCAGCACGCCGCCCTCTTGATCAATATAAACGCGCAACATTGAGTGGCGACCTTGAGCCGAAAACTCAATACCCCAGCATTCATAGCCTAGGGCCACGACCACCGGGGCCAGCAAGGCCTGCAACTCTTCTAGCTTGCTCGACACCTGAACCCCCTCGTGCATGTATGTGCATGCTGTGCAAAATAAAAAAATGGGCGAAACGCCCATCCTTGAAACGCCGTCGAACAGCGGCGTTGAAAGTGTCCAGCTAACAAAAAGCCCCTTAAAAGGGGCTCCGCTAAAACTGGTTGCGGGGGCCGGATTTGAACCGACGACCTTCGGGTTATGAGCCCGACGAGCTACCAGACTGCTCCACCCCGCGACAAAGCTGGGGCGGAAGTATACGACCGATCCCTTCCAGGGTCAATGTAACCTTCCACCTACAAGAAAGCCCGCAACAGCGGGCTCTCCTGATAATTGGTACCGAGAAGGGGACTCGAACCCCTACACCCTATGGGCACAACCACCTCAAGGTTGCGTGTCTACCAATTCCACCACCTCGGCAATACAGCGTTTACAACCCTTCTTACTTCTGCTCTTGAGCTGGAGGTACGTCAGTCGCTGGAGTAGCCGACTTTTGCTCTTGAAGCACCGGGACATCATCAGAAGCCGGTTTTGCTTTTGGTACTTCCAACACTGCTGGGTTTGGGAGACCTACTTGAGTCAGCACATGAGCTTTCTCTTTAGCAAAGTAACCTAACCCCAAGCTGGTCATGAAGAAACCGGCGGCAAGTATAGCAGTAAACTTACTAAGAAAGGTAGAGGAACCTTGGCTTCCGAACACAGTATTTGAAGCACCTGCACCGAAAGACGCACCAGCATCCGCACCTTTACCCTGTTGCAACAAAACCAGGGCAACTACGCCCAGGGCAGCCAACAGATGAAAAACGACTACGACTGTTTCCAGCATTTTTTCAGTTTCCCGCGGCGCGACAAATCGCACCGAACTCATCTGCATTCAGGGAAGCTCCACCAATGAGCCCCCCATCGATATCCGGCATGCCGAACAGTTCGACCGCATTGGCCGCCTTCACGCTGCCGCCGTATAGAAGCCGCACACCTTGCGCGACTTCAGAATTCTCTGCCGCTAACTGAGCGCGAATGGCTGCATGCACATCCTGCGCTTGTTGCGGTGTAGCAGTCAGCCCGGTACCAATGGCCCAGACCGGCTCGTAAGCGATTACTGCCTTTGCAAACGCACCAACACCCAGCTCCTCGATGATGCTGCCCAACTGACGCGAGACAACTTCAAGAGTCTTGCCCGATTCACGCTGCTCCAGGGTCTCCCCTATGCACAACACCGGAATCAAGCCACAAGCCTGTGCCGCTGCGAACTTGCGATTGAGTGTCCCATCACGCTCGCCCATCATCTGACGACGCTCGGAGTGCCCGACAAGCACATAGGAACAACCCGCATCAACCAGCTGACTCGGTGAAATCTCACCGGTCAACGCACCTTGCATGGGTTCCACCGCAGAGTTCTGCGCGCCGACCTGAATCGACTTGCCTTTCAAGCCATCAACCACTTGGTTGATATGCAAGCAAGGCGGGAAAACCGCAACATCAACACCGCCAGGCAAGGCCAAGTGACGAAGGCCATTGATCAGCTCAGCGACACTGGCGCGGGTACCGTGCATCTTCCAGTTACCAGCTACCATAGTGCGACGCATGCTGTACCTCGTCGGTCAAAGTGGGCGCAGATGTTACCCAACCACATCATCACTGGCAAGCCGAATTCAGGCGCAAATTTCAGTTACCAGTTTTGCCAGGTCTTCGGCATGGCCGCGAACCTGTGTTTCGTCCTCGCCTTCGACCATGACACGCACCAGCGGCTCTGTGCCGGACTTGCGCAGCAACACGCGGCCACGACCCGCCATTGCGAGGGTCACACGCTCGCAGGCGTCTTTGACAGCAGGGTGCTCGATGGGGTTTTCGCCACCGGCAAAGCGTACGTTCAGCAAAACTTGCGGGCATTTGCGCAGCGCCTGGCGTGCTTGCGCAAGACTCTCTTTGCGACGACGCAAGGACAGCAATACCTGCAGCGCAGCAATAATGGCATCGCCCGTGGTGGTGTGCTGGAAGCAAACCACATGCCCCGAGTTCTCACCGCCCACCAGCCAGTTACGCTCCAACAGTTCGGCGATGACATAGCGGTCACCGACATTGGCGCGTACAAACGGAATCCCCAGCTCGGCCAAAGCCAACTCAAGCCCAAGATTGCTCATCAGCGTGCCAACCACACCGCCTTGCAGCTTGTTACGCTCATGCAGGTCGCGAGCAATGATGAACAACAGCTCATCACCATCCACCACCGCACCGGTGTGGTCGACCATCAACACCCGATCACCATCGCCATCGAAGGCAATACCGAGGTCGGCGTGCTCGGCCAGGACAGCAGCCTGCAGCTGCTCCATATGCGTCGAGCCGCAGTTATGGTTGATATTCAAACCATTTGGCTGGGCCGAGAGTACCGTCACATCGGCACCCAGCTCCTTGAATACACTGGGCGCCACCTTGTAGGTTGCACCGTGAGCGCAGTCGACAACAATTTTGAGACCGGCAAAATTGGTGCTGGTCGGCACGCTGCTCTTGCAGAACTCGATGTAACGGCCCGAGGCGTCATTGATACGCGAGACCTTGCCCAGCTTGCTGGACTCAACCACCGTCATCGGCGCATCCAGCAACTCTTCGATCATCAGCTCGATCTCGTCCGGTAGCTTGGTGCCCTGGCCCGAGAAGAACTTGATGCCGTTGTCATCATGGGGATTGTGCGAGGCACTGATCACGATACCGGCTTCAGCGTGGAACGTACGCGTCAGGTAAGCGATTGCCGGTGTCGGCATTGGCCCCAGCAGCATCACATCGGCGCCTGCAGCAGACAGACCCGCCTCCAGCGCAGACTCGAACATGTAACCCGAGATGCGGGTGTCTTTGCCCACCAGGATGCGGCAAGCGCCCATGCTGCGGAACGCCATACCGGCCGCCCAACCCAGCTTGAGCATGAAATCAGGAGTAATCGGGAATTCGCCGACCCGACCACGAATACCGTCGGTGCCAAAATATTTTTTAGTCATAAGTGCTCCATCATTCTTATTCGGCTGATTCTACCGCGGCCAGCATGCGCACCACATCAACCGTCTCGGCGACGTCATGCACCCGCAAAATACGCGCGCCCTTGGTCACGGCAAGTGCCGCCAACGCCAGGCCACCGTACAGCCGCTCACCCACCGGGCGATTCAGGGCCAGCCCTATCATGCTCTTGCGCGACACGCCGACCAACAGGGGTCGACCAAGTGCGTGCAAGGCTTCCATATGCTTGAACAGGCTCAAGTTGTGTTGCAGGGTCTTGGCGAAGCCAAACCCGGGATCCAGGATAATTTTTTCGGCGGCGATGCCCACCTTGATGCACTCAGCCATTCTTTGCGCAAGAAAACCACTCACCTCACCCACGAGATCATCGTAGTGGGGGCTGTCCTGCATATTGCCGGGCTCACCCAACATATGCATAAGACATACCGGCAGCCCGGTTGCCGCCGCCGCATCCAGGGCACCATCACGCTGAAGCGAGCGCACATCGTTGATCAGCCCGGCACCGAGGCGTGCCGTCTCGCGCATTACAGCGGGAGTGGAGGTATCCACCGAGATGATCACATCCAGTTCACGGGCAATCCGCTCGACGACTGGCGCGACCCGCTCAAGCTCCTCCAACGGGGAAACTACGCGAGCGCCGGGCCGGGTTGACTCACCACCGACATCAATCAAGGTCGCGCCAGCCGCTACCATCGCCTCGGCATGACGCAACGCGGCATCCTGCTGGCTAAAGCGGCCGCCATCAGAAAAAGAATCGGGGGTTACATTAAGAATGCCCATGACATGTGTATGGGCCAAATCAAGAACCCGGTTGCCGCAAGGCAACCGGGTGGAGGACAGCGCAGAAGTCATTTCAAACCTTAGTGGTCAGCTGCCGGGCCGCCGATCGGGGCTTCAGGACGTTCGTTCTGCACCACAGGCGGGGTGCCCGAAGTGCCCGAACCACCTTCCCAATCACGAGGCTCACGCGGTGCGCGACCCGCCATGATGTCGTCGATCTGATCCGCATCAATGGTTTCGTACTTCATCAGCGCATCAGCCATTGCATCCAGCTTGTCGCGGTTATCCGTCAGGATCTGCTTGGCCGTGCCGTAGCACTGATCAATGATGCTGCGCACTTCGGAGTCGATCAGCTTGGCCGTCTCACCCGAGAAGCTGGCAGCTTGACCGCCACCACCACGACCCAGGAACACTTCACCTTCTTCCTCGGCATACATCAAAGGACCGAGTTTCTCCGACAAGCCCCACTTGGTCACCATGTTCCGTGCAATCTGGCTGGCACGCATGATGTCGTTGGAAGCACCGGTGGTCACACCGTCAAAGCCAAGCGTCATTTCTTCAGCAATCCGGCCGCCATACAGAGAACAGATCTGGCTGATCAGTGCACGCTTGGAGAGGCTGTAACGATCCTCTTCCGGCAGGAACATGGTCACACCCAGTGCACGGCCACGCGGAATGATCGACACTTTGTAAACCGGGTCATGCTCAGGCACAACGCGACCAACAATGGCGTGACCAGCCTCGTGATAAGCGGTGTTCTGCTTCTCTTTCTCCGACATGACCATGGATTTGCGCTCGGCACCCATCATGATCTTGTCTTTGGCCAGTTCGAACTCTTTCATTTCAACAATGCGCTTGCCGGTACGGGCAGCGAACAACGAAGCCTCGTTGACCAGGTTGGCCAGGTCGGCACCGGAGAAGCCTGGCGTACCACGGGCAATCACGGCCGGAGCCACGTCATCACCCATTGGCACTTTGCGCATGTGCACTTTCAGGATCTGTTCGCGACCGCGGATATCCGGCAGGCCAACCACAACCTGACGGTCGAAACGGCCTGGACGCAGCAACGCTGGGTCAAGCACGTCCGGACGGTTAGTCGCGGCAATGACGATGATGCCGTCATTCATTTCAAAGCCGTCCATCTCAACCAGCAATTGGTTGAGGGTCTGCTCACGTTCATCATGACCGCCACCCATACCGGCACCACGATGGCGACCCACGGCATCGATTTCGTCGATGAAGATGATGCACGGTGCGTGCTTCTTGGCCTGTTCGAACATATCGCGAACACGGCTGGCGCCGACACCAACGAACATCTCGACGAAGTCAGAACCGGAAATGGTAAAGAACGGCACCTTGGCTTCACCGGCAATCGCCTTGGCAAGCAAGGTTTTACCGGTACCCGGAGGACCGACCATCAGCACGCCGCGAGGAATGCGGCCACCCAGGCGCTGGAACTTGCCCGGATCGCGCAGGAATTCAACCAGTTCGCCGACTTCTTCCTTGGCTTCATCACAACCTGCGACGTCAGCCAGGGTGGTTTTCACCTGGTCTTCAGACAGCAGGCGCGCCTTGCTCTTGCCGAAGCTCATCGGCCCGCCCTTGCCTCCCGCACCACCTTGCATCTGGCGCATGAAGAACATGAACACGGCGATAATCACCAGGATCGGGAAGCTCGCTACCAATAGCTGAGTCCAGATGCTCTGCTGTTCAGGCTGTTTGCCTTCAACCACTACGTGGTTATCCACCAAGTCGCCGATCAGACCGTTGTCCTGAATTGCCGGACGAATGGTCTTGAAGCTGTCGCCATCGTTGCGCTTGCCGGTAATCACGTAGCCATCAACCGCTACGCGCTCGACCTTGCCATCCTTAACTTGCTGGATGAAGTCGGAATAGTTGAGGGTCTGCGGCTCGTTAGGGCTGGAGAAGTTGTTCATCACCGTCACCAGGACAGCCGCGATGATCAACCACAGGATCAGATTCTTTGCCATATCGTTCAATTAACTACCCTCTGAAGCAAGCTCCGCTACTGGCGCGCGCTTCGCATGATATTCACCGGCCTAACTTACTACATTACCTACAACTCTGGCAGGCGCCGTCTGTAACCCTTTGTGAAACTTTGACTACACAATATTCGTAAAGCTTCGTGACGAAAGCGATATAAAAAAACCTATCGCCCTCCTCGAATTCCTCAAAAACGCTCTTCGCTCTCCGCACCTTCGACACCACGGAAGCCGCGGCACAGCAGGTATTGCTCGCGTGACCGGTCTCGCGAAGAGTCAGGTTTGCGCGTTTGTACCTTGTCGAACAATTTGCGAATGTTCTTGTGGTACTCGTCAAAACCTTCGCCCTGGAAGACTTTCACCAGGAAATCACCGCCCGGACGCAAAACCCGACCCGCCAGATCAAGTGCCAACTCGCACAGGAACATGGCTCGCGGCATATCAACGGCCGGTAATCCACTCATATTGGGGGCCATGTCGGAAATCACAAGGTCTACCTGCGAATTTCCCACAGCCTCGAGGATCTCGGCCAATACCGTGTCCTGGGTGAAGTCCCCGTGTACAAAGGTCACATCCGGGATGCTGTCCATCTCAAGGATGTCGGACGCGATTAACCGACCTTGCCCACCAATCAGACGACTGGTCACTTGGGACCAGCCACCAGGGGCTGCGCCAAGATCAATAACGCTCATGCCTGGACGAATCAATTTGTCCTTGTCCTGGATCTCCAGCAGTTTGTAGCTGGCCCGCGAACGGTAGCCGTCCTTTTGCGCCTTTTTGACGTAAGGATCGTTGAAATGTTCTTGTAGCCACTTAAGGCTGGTTTTGGAACGGGCCACGGGCCACCTCGAAAAATAAAACGGGTCGTGATTAACTGGGCGGTCCCGGACTCGCTCGGGTAAACTGGCCGCCGCTTTTTACAAGATCAGACGCAGGGGTCAGATTATGCCGCTCACTCAAGAGCAGAAGAAACAGTACAAATCCATTGGCCACCATCTGAAACCAGTTCTGATTGTGGCAGACAACGGTTTGACTGAAGGGGTGTTAGCCGAACTGGAACGCGCATTGGGCGATCACGAACTGATCAAGATCAAGGTCAACATCCTTGACCGCGAAGCGCGTTTGGCCGCCATTGCAGAACTGTGCAAGGTCGGCAAAGCAGACCTGGTACAGGTCATCGGCAAGATGGCACTGCTGTATCGCAAGAACTTCAGCGTCAACAAGCAGCTGTCGAACGTACACCGCTTCAAGTAATACAAGGGTCACGGGCGTGCTTCGCGCGCCCTGCCGCTCCATCCCGGTGCCGGCTGTATAACCAGCACCAGGCCGGAGAACCCTAGCACAAGATAGCTGAATAGCTGCCAGCGCAACGCTTGCGGCAGCCAAACATGCACCACGCAAAACATTGCGCACGCATACAGCGCCATCAACAGCAGTTGGCCGCGAATATCCCGCCACAAACTCCCCAAACCCTCAGCCTTGACCAGCACCAATGCCTGGAGCGTCACGCACGCTGCCGCAAAACCCACCAGCAGCGCACTCAGCATTCCGTTGAGCTCATCGATCAGCAGCGGCGCCAGGCCAATCAGACCCAACACCGGCAACACACCGATGTGCAACAACCACAGGCCGCCCACCCACAGCATCTGGGCAAGCTGCCAAAGCATGGCGCCCGCACGAAGCGGGCGCCGTCTTTCAGACGTGGCGAACTTCGACAATCTCGTACTCGATTACGCCACCGGGCGTTTTCACAGCCACCACGTCACCCTCTTCCTTGGCAATCAAGGCGCGGGCCAGCGGGGAGCCAACAGAGATTTTGCCGAGTTTGAAGTCAGCCTCGTCTTCACCGACGATGTGGTAAACCACGCGCTCGTCAGTCTCGACGTTGGCGATTTCCACGGTCGTGCCGAAAATCACTTTGCCGGTCTTCGGGATGGTCGTGACATCAATGATGACCGCATTCTGCATACGACCTTCGATATCACGGATCCGCGCCTCGACCATACCTTGCTGCTCACGAGCAGCGTGGTATTCGGCGTTTTCCTTCAAGTCACCCAGCTCGCGGGCCGTACCGATGTCCTGGCTCAGCTTCGGGCGGACGACCTTGGTCAGATGGGCGTGTTCTTCTTCCAGGGCTTTGGCGCCCTGGACAGTCATTGGGTATTTGGTCATGCCTTCAATCCCGCGTGTAGATCCTGCAAGCGACGCACGGTCTTTTCCGGACCGAACTTGAGCGCTTCGCAGATGGCTTCGCCAGCAGCAATGGTAGTGGTGCAGTAGATCTTGTGCTGCAAGGCATTACGACGAATGGAGTAGGAGTCCGCGATCGACTGGCGACCTTCGGTGGTGTTGATGATCAGGGTGACTTCGTCATTCTTGATCATGTCGACCACGTGCGGACGGCCTTCCGTCACCTTGTTCACGCGACGTACTTTCAGGCCGGCAGCTTCGATCAGCTTGGCGGTCCCGGCAGTAGCCACGACTTCAAAGCCCAAGTTGATCAGATCACGGGCCACGCCTGCAACCAGTGGTTTGTCATCATCACGCACGCTGATAAACGCAGTACCGCCGGTCGGCAGCACTTCGCTGGCGCCCATCTGGGCCTTGGCGAACGCTTCACCGAAGGTATCGCCCACGCCCATCACTTCACCGGTGGACTTCATCTCTGGGCCCAGGATCGGGTCCACGCCAGGGAATTTGGCGAATGGGAACACCGCCTCTTTCACGCTGTAGAAGTTCGGAATGATTTCCTTGGTGAAGCCGATTTCCTTCAGGGTCTTACCCGCCATCACGCGGGCAGCGATCATGGCCAGGGACACACCAATGCACTTGGAAACAAATGGCACGGTACGCGAAGCACGCGGGTTCACTTCGATCACGTAGATGTCTTCGCCTTGCAGCGCCAACTGTACGTTCATCAGGCCGACCACGCCGAGTTCCAGGGCCATTTTCTTGACCTGCTCACGCATCTCGTCCTGGATGTGCGCCGGCAGCGAGTATGGCGGCAGCGAACAAGCGGAGTCACCGGAGTGAACCCCAGCCTGTTCGATGTGCTGCATGATCGCGCCGATCACCACGTCGGTACCGTCGCAGACCGCATCCACGTCCATTTCGATGGCGCAGTTGAGGAAGTGATCCAGCAGCACCGGGCTGTCGTTGGACACTTTCACCGCATCACGCAGGTAGCGCTTGAGTTCTTCTTCTTCGTAGACGATTTCCATCGCCCGGCCGCCCAATACGTAGGACGGACGCACCACCAGCGGGTAGCCGATCTTGCTGGCGGCGCGGATGGCTTCATCTTCGCTGCGCACAGTGGCGTTTGGCGGCTGACGCAGGTTCAGGCGCTCAACCATTTGCTGGAAGCGCTCACGGTCTTCAGCACGGTCGATGGCGTCAGGGCTGGTGCCGATGATCGGCACGCCGGCAGCTTCCAGGGCACGCGCCAGTTTCAGCGGGGTTTGGCCGCCGTACTGCACGATCACGCCTTTTGGCTTCTCGACGCGGCAGATTTCCAGCACGTCTTCCAGGGTTACTGGTTCGAAGTACAGACGGTCGGACGTGTCGTAGTCAGTGGAAACAGTTTCCGGGTTGCAGTTGACCATGATGGTCTCGTACCCGTCTTCGCGCAGAGCGAGGGCGGCGTGTACGCAGCAGTAGTCGAACTCGATGCCCTGGCCGATACGGTTCGGACCGCCACCCAGGATGATGATCTTGTCGCGGCCCGACGGCGCAGCTTCGCACTCTTCCTCGTAGGTGGAGTACAGGTACGCAGTGTCAGTGGCGAACTCGGCCGCGCAGGTGTCAACGCGTTTGTAGACCGGGAAGATATCCAGCTTGTGGCGATGGGTACGCAGGTTCTTCTCGGTCACACCCAACAGCTTGGCCAGGCGCTGATCGGAGAAACCTTTGCGCTTGAGGCGGAACATCAGGTCGCGGTCGATGGAGGACAGACCGAGGGTCTTGACCTTCTCTTCTTCCTTGATCAGATCTTCGATCTGTACCAGGAACCACGGATCGATCATGTTCATGCCGAAGATATCTTCAACGGTCATGCCCGCGCGGAATGCGTCAGCCACGTACCAGATACGCTCGGCGCCCGGCACGGTCAGCTCGCGCTTGAGCACGCTCATGCTTTCCGGGTTGCTCAGGTCAAGCTTCTCGTCCAGGCCGCAAACACCCACTTCCAGGCCGCGCAGTGCTTTCTGCAGGGATTCCTGGAAAGTCCGGCCGATGGCCATGACTTCACCAACAGACTTCATCTGCGTGGTCAGGCGCGCGTCGGCTTTCGGGAATTTCTCGAAAGCAAAGCGCGGCAGCTTGGTCACGACGTAGTCGATAGACGGCTCGAAAGACGCCGGCGTAGCACCGCCCGTGATTTCGTTTTGCAACTCGTCCAGGGTGTAACCGATCGCCAGCTTGGCGGCGATGCGCGCAATCGGGAAACCGGTTGCTTTCGATGCCAGCGCCGAAGAACGCGACACACGCGGGTTCATCTCGATCACGACCATGCGGCCAGTGTCCGGGCAGATGCCGAACTGAACGTTGGAACCGCCGGTTTCAACGCCGATCTCACGCAGTACCGCCAACGAGGCGTTACGCATGATCTGGTATTCCTTGTCCGTCAGGGTCTGCGCCGGAGCAACGGTGATCGAGTCACCGGTGTGCACGCCCATCGGGTCGAAGTTTTCGATGGAGCAGACGATGATGCAGTTGTCCTTTTTGTCGCGGACAACCTCCATTTCGTACTCTTTCCAGCCGATCAGGGATTCGTCGATCAGCAGCTCTTTGGTCGGCGACAGGTCCAGGCCACGGGCGCAGATTTCTTCGAACTCTTCACGGTTGTAAGCGATGCCGCCACCGGTGCCGCCCATGGTGAAGGACGGACGGATAATGCACGGGAAGCCCAGCTTCTCGAGAACCGCGTTGGCCTCTTCCATGCTGTGGGCAATGCCGGAGCGCGGGCAATCAAGGCCGATGGACTTCATGGCCTTGTCGAAACGCGAGCGATCTTCAGCCTTGTCGATGGTGTCGGCGTTAGCGCCGATCATCTCTACGCCGAACTTCTCCAGAACGCCCTCGCGCTCCAGGTCCAGGGCGCAGTTCAGTGCGGTCTGGCCACCCATGGTTGGCAGCAGTGCGTCCGGACGCTCTTTTTCGATGATCTTGGCAACGGTCTGCCACTTGATCGGTTCGATGTAGGTGGCGTCGGCCATGTCCGGGTCGGTCATGATGGTGGCCGGGTTGGAGTTCACCAGGATGACGCGGTAACCCTCTTCGCGCAGGGCTTTACAGGCCTGGGCGCCGGAGTAGTCGAATTCGCAGGCCTGGCCGATCACGATCGGGCCAGCGCCGAGAATCAGGATGCTTTTTATGTCTGTACGTTTTGGCATGGGTTTGTCACTCAAATCCGCAGGTCAGTCGGCAAGCCGTCTTGAACAATCGTTGAAGAGCCTGCGGGGGCCACCGAGGTTCGGGGCCGCCCGCAGGCCACTCAGTCAGCGTCGCTTGGCCATCTCATTGATGAAACGGTCGAACAGCGGCGCTACGTCGTTCGGGCCAGGGCTGGCTTCAGGGTGGCCCTGGAAGCTGAACGCGCTCTTGTCGGTGCGCTCGATGCCTTGCAAGGAGCCATCGAACAGCGACTTGTGAATGGCGCGAACGTTGCTCGGCAGGGTTGCTTCATCCACCGCAAAACCGTGGTTCTGGCTGGTGATCATCACAACGCCAGTGTCCAGGTCTTGTACCGGGTGGTTGGCGCCATGGTGGCCGTGGCCCATTTTCAGGGTCTTGGCGCCGGAGGCCAGAGCCAGCAGTTGGTGACCGAGGCAGATGCCGAATACCGGAATCTCGGTTTCCAGCACGTCCTTGATGGCCTGGATGGCGTAGTCGCAAGGCTCAGGGTCACCCGGGCCGTTGGACAGGAACACGCCGTCCGGTTGCAGGGCCAACACGTCGCTCGCAGGCGTTTGTGCAGGCACCACGGTCACGCGGCAGCCGCGCTCAACCAGCATGCGCAGGATGTTGTACTTGACGCCATAGTCGTAGGCCACAACGTGGTATGGCAGATCGGCAGCTTCGATGGTTGCGTGGCTGTCGGTCTTCAAGTCCCAGACAGTGGAGCGCCACTCGTACTTCTCTTTAACGCTGACAACTTTCGCCAGGTCCATGCCTTTCAGGCCAGGGAAACCTTGCGCTGCGGCAATCGCCGCCTCTTCGGAGATATTGTCACCGACCATGATGCAGCCGTTCTGCGAGCCTTTTTCACGCAGGATGCGTGTAAGGCGGCGCGTATCGATACCGGCGATCGCCACAACGTTGTTGGCTTTCAGGTAATCGGACAGCGACATCGTGTTACGCCAGTTGCTCGCAACCAGTGGCAGGTCACGAATCACCAGACCGGCCGACCAGACACGATCAGACTCGACGTCTTCCGGTGTAGTGCCGGTGTTGCCGATGTGCGGATAGGTCAGGGTTACGATCTGTTGGGCGTAGGAAGGATCGGTAAGGATTTCCTGATAGCCGGTCATGGCAGTGTTAAACACTACCTCTCCAACGGTTTGACCGTCGGCTCCAATGGCTTCGCCGCGAAAAATGCTGCCATCAGCAAGGGCGAGTATGGCTGGCTTAGTCAAGAAGACCTCCCGTAAATAAAGCCTGAAAGGGCGATCGCAGGTTGTAAAAAAGCGGAGTGACGTATGGACACGTCACCCCGCTTCTTCACTGAATTATTCTGCGCGCTTTTAGTGGACACACTAAAGCTGTAGCTTACAGAAAAAGGCTTTTTTGGTCCACCGCTAATGAGCCTTAAAGGCAGGGGAATGCGACAGGACGTCGCTTAGCGGGTAAAAACGGGGCCTAAGCATAAGCTTGAGGCCCGGCTTTAGCTACTGATTAGTGCAGATCCAGCACGTCACGCATGTCATACAGACCCGGCTCACGACTTTCCAGCCAGAGCGCCGCACGCACCGCACCCTTGGCGAAGGTCATGCGGCTGGAGGCCTTGTGTGTGATCTCCAGGCGCTCGCCTTCACTGGCAAACAACACCGTGTGATCACCCACCACATCACCACCGCGCACGGTGGCAAAGCCGATAGTGTCACGGGCACGCGCACCGGTATGGCCTTCACGCCCGTAAACAGCGACTTTGGACAGGTCGCGCCCCAGGGCATCGGCAATCGCCTCGCCCATGCGCAGCGCAGTCCCCGACGGCGCATCGATCTTGTGGCGATGGTGGGTTTCGATGATCTCGATATCCGCCTCATCACCCAACACACGCGCCGCCAGGTCCAGCAACTTGAGCGACAGGTTCACGCCGACACTGAAGTTGGCGGCGAAGACAATCGGGATATCCTTGCCCGCCTCAACCAGTAACTGCTTTTGCTCAGCGCTCAGGCCTGTGGTGCCAATCACCATGGCCTTGCCCGCCTTGCGGCAGAACGCCAGGTTTTTCAGCATCACTTCCGGCAGGGTGAAGTCGATCAGCACGTCAAACTCGTCAGCCACCTGCTCCAGGTTGCCCGACAGCGAAACGCCGATGCGACCCAGCGAGGCCAACTCACCGGCATCCGCACCGATCAGCGTGCTGCCAGGGCGAACAATCGCCGCCGTCAGCCCGGAGGCCGGCGAGCGCTGCTGCACCGCCTCGACCAGCGTCTTGCCCATGCGCCCGGCAGCGCCCATTACGGCTATACGTCGCATATTCACGTCCTTACAAGTCGCCGAAGAAGCGCTTCACGCCATCGAAGAAGCCGGTGGTTTTCGGCGAATGGGAGTCATCGCCTTCCAGCGAGCTGCGGAACTCCTCAAGCAGTTCACGCTGACGACGGCCGAGGTTGACTGGCGTCTCTACCGCCACGCGGCACATCAAGTCGCCAGCACCGCCACCGCGCACCGGCGCCACGCCTTTGCCACGAATGCGGAACTGCTTGCCGGTCTGGGTGCCTTCCGGGATCTTGAGCTTGACCCGACCATCCAGGGTCGGAATTTCCAGCTCACCACCCAATGCCGCGTCGACAAAGCTGATCGGCACTTCACAGAACAGGTGCTTGCCGTCACGCTGGAAGATCGAGTGCTCGCGCACATTGATCACCACGTACAGGTCGCCCGTAGGGCCGCCCTGGGTGCCCGCCTCACCTTCGCCCGACAGGCGAATACGGTCGCCGGTATCAACACCCGCCGGCACTTTTACCGAAAGGGTCTTGTACTCCTCGACACGGCCTTCGCCGTGGCAGGAGTCGCACGGGTCGGAAATGATCTTGCCCTGGCCATGGCAGCGCGGGCAGGTCTGCTGCACCGAGAAGAAGCCCTGCTGCATGCGCACCTGACCAATACCGCCACAGGTTGGGCAAGTGATCGGCGAAGAACCTTTCTTGGCCCCCGAACCGTCGCACGGCTTGCAGTTGACCAACGTCGGCACACGGATATTGACCGTGGTACCACGTACAGCTTCTTCCAGGTTCAGCTCCAGCGTGTAGCGCAAGTCGCTGCCACGCTGGGCTCCGCCACGCTGACCGCCACGGCCGCCACCAAAGAAGTCACTGAACACATCGCCGAAAATATCGGAGAAGTTCTGACCACCAAAACCGGCACCGCCGCCACCCATGCTCGGGTCAACACCGGCATGGCCATACTGGTCGTAGGCCGCACGTTTGTTGGGATCACTCAGGCATTCGTAGGCTTCGTTGGCCTCTTTGAACATCTCTTCGGATTCTTTGCTATCCGGATTACGGTCCGGGTGGTGCTTCATCGCCAGGCGACGGTAAGCCTTTTTCAGGTCCGCCTCGCTGGAGCTGCGCTCCACACCCAACACTTCGTAATAGTCACGCTTTGCCATAAGTCTTTGCACTCTTAAGGACGTTCAGCCAGGCCCTCCTGAGCCTTGCCAAACTCGTTGAGCCCCAATACAGGCCCGGACCCAACTCACGTCAATTCAACGATCCTGGTCATAACTACTTTTTAGCCAGGGACCCGGCCAAAGATGCGGTATTTACTGCTCGGAAAGCAGGAGCATTCCCGATCACACCGCCAGCACCCGAACCTTGTCGCATGCTGTAAAAATTCGTATACCCCAGACACGCCAACGCGGGAGCAAGCTCCCGCGCGGCGACATCCTACCAGTCACCGCTGGATAGCGGTCAACCGGGCGACCAACTTACTTCTGGTCTTTGACTTCTTCGAACTCGGCATCGACAACATCGTCGTGCTTGGCTTCGGGCTCTGCGTGCGGTGCAGCGCCTTCTGCCGGCTGGCCTTGCTCGGCGTACATTTTCTGGGCAACCGGTGCGGAGACTTTCGACAGCTCCTCAACCTTGGCTTCGATGGCAGCCTTGTCGTCGCCTTTAACGGCGGCCTCCAGGGCAACCAGAGCAGCCTCGATCGCGGTTTTCTCTTCGGCAGTCACTTTGTCGCCCGCTTCGGAGATCATTTTGCGTGTCGAGTGAACCAGTGCATCACCCTGGTTACGGGCGGCGGCCAGCTCTTCAAACTTCTTGTCAGCCTCGGCGTTGGTTTCAGCATCACGAATCATCTGTTGAATTTCTTCGTCAGACAGACCGGAGTTGGCCTTGATGGTGATCTTCTGCTCTTTGCCGGTCGCCTTGTCTTTGGCACCTACGTGCAGGATACCGTTGGCATCGATGTCGAAGGTCACTTCAATTTGCGGCACGCCACGTGGTGCTGGTGGAATCTCGGCCAGGTCGAACTTGCCCAGGGACTTGTTCTGAGCAGCTTGCTTACGCTCACCTTGCAGCACGTGAATGGTCACAGCGCCCTGGTTGTCGTCGGCCGTCGAGAACACTTGCGATTTCTTGGTAGGAATCGTGGTGTTTTTCTCGATCAGCGCAGTCATCACGCCGCCCATGGTTTCGATACCCAGGGTCAGCGGGCTGACGTCCAGCAGCAGTACGTCTTTCACGTCACCGGCCAATACCGCGCCCTGGATAGCAGCACCCATGGCAACCGCTTCGTCCGGGTTCACGTCTTTACGTGCTTCTTTACCGAAGAACTCGGTGACCAGCTTCTGCACCAGTGGCATACGGGTCTGACCGCCAACCAGGATCACGTCGTTGATCGAGCCAACGTCGATACCGGAGTCTTTCAGCGCGATGCGGCAAGGTTCGATGGTGCGTTGAACCAGGTCTTCAACCAGCGCTTCCAGCTTGGAACGCGAGATCTTCACGTTCAAGTGCTTAGGACCGGTGGCGTCTGCAGTGATGTACGGCAGGTTCACGTCGGTCGACTGAGCGGAAGACAGCTCGATCTTGGCTTTTTCAGCGGCTTCTTTCAGGCGCTGCATCGCCAGCGGGTCACCTTTAAGGTTCATGCCGCTTTCTTTCTTGAATTCGTCAACGAGGTAGTCGATCAGACGAATGTCAAAGTCTTCACCACCCAGGAAGGTGTCGCCATTGGTGGCCAACACTTCGAACTGGTGCTCGCCGTCTACTTCAGCGATCTCGATGACGGAGACGTCGAAAGTACCACCACCCAGGTCATAAACGATCACGGTGTGGTCGCCCTTGGCCTTGTCCATACCGTAAGCCAGAGCGGCTGCGGTAGGTTCGTTGATGATACGTTTTACGTCCAGGCCCGCGATGCGGCCGGCATCTTTGGTCGCCTGGCGCTGGCTGTCGTTGAAGTAGGCCGGAACGGTGATCACCGCTTCAGTCACTGCTTCACCGAGGTAGTCTTCGGCAGTTTTCTTCATCTTTTTCAAGATTTCAGCCGAGATTTGCGGCGGCGACATTTTCTGGCCGTTTACTTCAACCCAGGCGTCACCGTTGTCAGCCTTGGCGATTTTGTAAGGGACCATCTTGATGTCTTTCTGTACGACTTCTTCGTCGAACTTACGACCGATCAGACGCTTCACCGCGTACAGAGTGTTGTGTGGGTTGGTCACAGCCTGGCGCTTGGCCGACTGACCTACGAGGATTTCACCGTCGTTGGCGTAAGCAATGATCGACGGCGTGGTACGCGCGCCTTCAGCGTTTTCGATAACTTTAGCAACGCCGTTTTCCAGCACGGAGACGCAGGAGTTGGTAGTCCCCAGGTCGATACCGATAATTTTGCCCATGATTTACTCTCCCGAAACTTTAATTTGGTTGCCGCAGCAGTGGTGGCTAACTGCGGTAGCACTTAAACGCTTGACTTATAGATGGGGCCGTTACGACTGATTTCAAGCCTGCTCATCAATAGAAGGTGCAACGGGTGCAGGAGCCTTGCTCACCACCACCATCGCCGGACGCAACAAACGACCGTTAAGCTGATAACCCTTCTGGAACACTTTCAATACGCTATTCGGCTCCAGATCATGGCTTTCCTGCATGGCCATGGCTTGGTGATGCTCAGCATTGAACGGCTCACCGCCTTGCGGATCGATGGCTTCCAACTGATAACGCTTCAGGGTGTCCTGGAACATTTTCAGGGTCAGCTCGATTCCTTCGCGCATCGGACGGATGTTTTCGTCGTCCGGGTTGGACAACTCAAGGCCACGCTCCAGGCTGTCGATAATCGGCAGCAAGTCGTTGGCGAATTTTTCCAGCGCGAATTTGTGAGCTTTTTCGACATCCTGCTCGGCACGGCGGCGGACGTTCTGCAGATCGGCGGCAACACGCAAAGACTGATCCTGCGCAGCGGCCAATTGCTCTTCGAGCACTTGCACACGAGTCGCCAGTTCATCACCGGCAGCCGAATTGGCGTCTGGAGTTTGCGTATCCTGCGTCTGTTCGTCAGCCATAGATTTCTCCTTTCAAAATCATGCGCGAACTCAACTCGCGCTTCTGTTCCGGTATATGGGGCCACAATTTTCAGGTTCAAGGGCGCAGGCGTTACCAAAAGTCTCTCGCTTGCCATGGATCAATTCTTGCGCGCTCATTCCGCATTGCGCTTAAAAATCCGCCCATTCAAGCAAATCGAGCTAAGCATCAGGATTGTCAGCCCCAAACAAAACACTGTATAAATAACCAGACCTAAAGCCTGGGAGCGGCCGTCATGCTGGTGCACCTGTCCGTACATAACTACGCCATCGTTGAACATCTGGACCTCGAACTGGATCGCGGGATGAGCGTAATCACAGGCGAAACCGGTGCCGGCAAGTCGATCATGCTCGACGCCCTGGGCCTGACCCTGGGCGATCGCGCCGACAGTGGCGTGGTGCGCCCCGGCGCAGACAAGGCCGACATCCTCGCCACCTTCGACCTGGCTGATATTCCCGAGGCCGAAACCTGGCTGGCCGAGCGCGACCTTAATAATGAAGGCCCGTGCATCCTGCGCCGGGTGATCACGGCGGAAGGCCGTTCACGCGGCTACATCAATGGCACACCCTGCCCGCTTGGCGATTTAAAGGCGCTGGGCGAACTGCTGATCGATATCCACAGCCAGCACGAACACCAGTCCCTGCTGAAAACCGACACCCATCGCCGCCTGCTCGACGAATACGCCGGCGCCACCGACCTGGCGCGCCAGGTGCAGCTTGCCGCCCAGCGCTGGAGGCAAACCCGCCAGGAATTGGAGCGACTCTCCAATTCCGGCGACGAACAACGCGCGCGTCATCAACTGCTCAGCTATCAGCTGGAAGAGCTGGAAAGTCTGGGCCTTGGCGAAACCGAGCTGGAGCAACTGGAACAGGAACACAAGAACCTGACCAACGCCGAAACCCTGCTGGGTATCTGCCGGCAAGTGGTGGAGCAATGCAGCGAAAGTGATTCAGGCAATGTACTCAACGCACTCACCGCCAGCCTCAATCGCCTATCAAGCGTGAACAGCGGGTCGGGCTCCTTGAGCGAGGCCACCACCCTGCTGACCAGTGCGCAGATCCAGGTAGAAGAAGCCGTTGGCGAGCTGAATCGCTTCCTCGATCACTTCGACGCCGACCCGGCGCGCCTGCAAGAAATCGAAGAGCGCCTGGACACTATTTATACCCTGGCGCGCAAACACCGCATTCAGCCGACCGAAGTGGCGACGATGCAGCAAAAGCTGCTGGACGAGATCGAAACCCTCAACGCCAACGACGAGTCGATTGAACGGCTGGGCGACGAACTCGCCTCCTTCGCCCGCCACTACCAGGAAAAGGCCCGCGAACTCAGCGACCTGCGCCAGCAAGCCGCTACCAGCCTGGCCGGTGCCGTGGAGCAGGAAATTCAGCGCCTGGGCATGCCCGGCGGCCGTTTCACCATTGAGCTGCACGCCAACACCAGCAACGAGTTGCAACCCCATGGCCTGGAACAAGTGGAGCTGCTGGTCAGCGCCAACCCTGGCCAACCGCTCAAGGCACTGGCCAAAGTCGCGTCCGGTGGCGAGCTGTCGCGGATCAGCCTGGCGATCCAGGTCATTACCGCCCAGACCTCACGGGTACCCACGCTGGTATTCGACGAAGTGGACGTGGGTATTGGTGGGCCAACTGCGGAGATTGTCGGCCAACTGCTGCGCCGCCTTGGGGAGCGTGGCCAGGTGCTTACCGTGACTCACTTGCCGCAAGTGGCCGCGCAAGGGCATCAGCATCTATTTGTGCATAAAGTACGCGGCAGCGATGCGACGCATACGGCCGTGTCCAAACTGAATAAATCGGAGCGGGTAGAAGAAGTGGCGCGGATGTTGGGCGGTATCGACCTGACGAAAGAGTCCCTGGCTCACGCGAAGAAAATGGTGGTGGCCGCCAAGGCTTGAATCGAGCATTTTTCGCTCAACTTTCTCTCTTCTAGAAAGCACGAAGGCGACCCTAGGGTCGCCTTCTATTGTTTCACAGAGCAAATCTGTGTCGATTTTTACTTTTTCTTACGGATGTACAGGACCAGATTATGGTCCACCAAATCGAATCCATGCTGCTCAGCGATCTGGTGCTGGAGCTTCTCGATTTCCGGGCTGGTGAACTCGATAACCTCATTGGTATCCAGGTCTACCATGTGATCGTGATGACCACCGTCAGCCAATTCGAACACTGCATGACCGCCGTCGAAATTATGACGAACCACCAGCCCTGCGGCTTCAAACTGGGTCAGCACACGGTAAACCGTGGCCAGGCCAACGTCCTCGTTAGACTCCATCAGCGCCTTGTAAACATCCTCGGCACTCATGTGGCGCTGCTCAGCAGAATCGAGCATTTGTAGAATCTTGACTCGTGGCAGAGTCACTTTAAGACCGGCTTTGCGTAGTTCGCTATTTTCAACCATGGTTAGCTTTCTCGCGGATGCTGCTTCGCAGCTTCTCTTAATACGGGTATGATCGGCGTTTACGTTGTCCCAGCCAAGATAGTGGAAGTCGCCCACCGATGCAAAACACCAAGCTCTTGCTAACCAGTTTCACCCTTGTGGGACTGCTCGCACTCGCCGGTTGTTCATTCCCCGGGGTTTACAAAATCGACATCCAGCAGGGCAATGTCGTCACGCAGGACATGATAGACCAGTTACGCCCGGGAATGACCCGACGGCAAGTACGGTTTATTATGGGCAACCCCCTGCTGACCGACACTTTTCATGCCGATCGCTGGGATTATCTCTATAGCATCCAGCCAGGTGGCGGTGAGCGCCAGCAGGAGCGCGTCAGTGTCATCTTCAATGGCAATGACCAGCTCGTGAGCCTGTCCGGTGACTTCATGCCTGGCGTTAGCCGTGATGAAGCCTTGCTCGGCAAGGACAACGGCACCAATGTGACTGCGCCAGCGCAGGAAGCAGAGAAGCCGAAGTTGGAAGTACCGGCCAAGCCAGGCTCCTTGCTGGATCAGATCCAGAAGGACGTCGACGGCGTGCAGACCGTTCCTGTCCCGACGCCACAGCCTCTGGACACCAGCCCGCAGTAATTGTGCGGCGCTCGATAAAAAGCCCGGCATGCCGGGCTTTTTATTGCCTGCCGATTGGCGGCCTTATGGGTTCTGCTGCCGCGCCAAGGCCGCCTTGGCCGCACGCAGCCTGCGCACTTCCTTGGGGTCTGCCAGCAACGGCCGGTAAATCTCGATTCGATCACCTGGCTGCGCAGCACGCACGTTCGCGTCGGCGACCACTTTGCCAAATATGCCCAGCGGGCAATCCGCCAATACCAAGCCTGGAAATTGCTCAGCAATCCCCGACGCCAGCACCGCAGCCCTAAGGCTCGTGCCCGCAGGCACCGTCACCGCCAGCAACACCTGACGCTCCTCAGCGGCGTACACCACTTCAATCTCAACCATGCAGTTGTTTGGCCCGCTGGCAGAATGCATCCACCAGGGTATTAGCCGCCTGGTTGAACAAAGGCCCCAGGGTCGCCCGCACAATCGGGCCGGCGTAATCAAACGAAAGATCCAGGCTGATCTTGCAGGCCTTGTCGGTCAGCGCCTTGAATACCCATACCCCATGCAACTGGGTGAACGGCCCTTCCTGCAGGTTCATCTCAATGGATTTGCCCGGCACCAACACATTGCGCGTTACAAAATGCTGGCTAAGCCCACCCTTGGCCACCCCGACACTGGCGACCATATGCTCATCACTGCTTTCCAGCACGTCGGCGGTTGAGCACCAAGGCAGGAATTCCGGGTAACGCGCTACGTCATTGACCAGGTCGTAGAGCGCCTGCGCCGGATAAGGCAATAAAGCCGAACGTTGAATATGCGTCGTCATGTGAGCGTTACTTCCACTGCTTGAGGCAAACATCGCGAAAGAACAGCCCAATCCGCGAGAGAAAAAAACCAGAGAACTGCCGGTATTGTCCGGGATTCGTCCAACACGCTCAAGCACGCAGGTTGACCGTAGCCGACACGCTCGCAACTCCCTATAATGCCACCCCTATGGCTAAACAAAAGAAACACCCCACAGGGACCATCGCGCAAAATAAAAAGGCGCGACACGATTACTTCATCGAACATCGGTTCGAGGCTGGTCTGGTCCTGGCCGGCTGGGAAGTAAAAAGTCTGCGCGCCAGCAAGCTGCAACTGGTCGACAGCTACGTATTGCTCAAAGATGGCGAGGCATGGCTGCTGGGCAGTCATATCACCCCGCTGACCACCGCGAGCACCCACGTGATTGCCGACCCGGTGCGCACGCGCAAGCTGTTGCTCAACGCTCGCGAACTGGAAAAGCTCGCGGCTGCCGTACAGCAGAAAGGCTATGCTTGTATCTGCCTGTCCTGGTACTGGAGCAAGCACCTGGTCAAGTGCGAGATCGCGCTGGGCAAGGGCAAAAAGGAATACGACAAGCGTGATACCGAGCGTGAGCGAGACTCCAACCGTGAGTTGCATCGCGCGGTGCGCAACAAGGGCAAGGAAGAGTAATCCTTGTGACGGTGTAGCCCCACGCGGGCTACATCCCTTTACGTCGCTCCGCCCGAGCCACGCGCTGAACTTCCTGACGCACCTCTTCCAACACTTCCTGCACATACAGCAGGTGACGTGTTGAGACTTCCCGCGCCTGTTCGGCGCGCCCTTCGATAATCGCCAAATACAAATCCCGATGCTGGCTGATCAGCATGTCGCGGGTTTCTGTGCGCTGCTGGTACATGCCACCGATATTGGTCACCACGTTGCGCTTGAGCAGATCGAACAGGCCACGAATGGTGTGCAGCAACACCGCGTTATGGCTGGCCTCGGCAATGGCCAGGTGAAAGCGTGCATCCGCTGCGCCCTCCTCCAGCCGGCTGACTTCATCGGCGCGGGTGTAGCAATCCTGTAGCGCCTCAAACGCGGCGGTCAGTCGCTCACGGTCGACCTCAGTAGCACGCAATGCTGCGTAATAAGCACAGGACGCTTCCAGGGTCTGACGAAACTCCAGCAAATCCCGCTGAGCCTCCGGGTTATTTTCCAGCAGGTGCAGCAACGGATCACTGAAGGTCGAACCCAGAGAATCCGCCACATAGTTACCGCCGCCCTGACGGCTGACCAACAACCCCTTGGCCGCGAGCTTCTGGATCGCCTCCCGCAGCGAAGGGCGCGACACGCCAAACTGTTCAGCCAAAGCGCGCTCGGCAGGCAAGCGTTCGCCCGACTTGAGCGTGCCCTCGAGGATCATGCCCTCAAGCTGCTCGACAATATCGTCAGACAAACGGCGCTGACGCACCTGATCAAACCCCATAACTCACTCTCCACAAACCCGACCACTCGCCAGGCCCTCTATTCTCGCCTATCGCCGCGCTTGCGGCACCTATCAGAACGGCTTCGATTCACCCAACCAGAACACCTCACCCACACCGCTACGACCAAAGTTTCGTGGGCGGCAAATTGACACACCCCGGCCAAGGCTTTTACTCTAGCCGACAGCGACTGTAAATTGGTATTACCAATTAACCAAGCTGACCAAACAACAACAATCAGGGGCCACCCCATTATGCAAACCTGGCAACAGCTCTACAGCCCACTCGGCAGCCTTGGCCTGTCCGCACTGGCCGCCGTTATCCCGATCGTATTTTTCTTCCTGGCTCTCGCCGTGTTCCGCCTCAAAGGCCACGTGGCAGGCAGCATCACCCTGGCGCTGTCGATCCTGGTGGCAATTTTCGCGTTCCAGATGCCGGTAGACATGGCCTTGGCCGCCGCCGGTTACGGGTTTGCCTACGGCCTGTGGCCCATCGCCTGGATCATCGTCGCCGCCGTATTCCTCTACAAACTGACGGTCAAGAGCGGGCAGTTTGAAATCATTCGCAGCTCGGTCCTGTCGATTACCGATGACCAGCGCTTGCAGGTGCTGTTGATTGGGTTCTGCTTCGGTGCCTTCCTCGAAGGCGCCGCCGGTTTCGGCGCACCCGTGGCGATTACCGCCGCGCTGCTGGTCGGCCTGGGTTTCAACCCGCTGTACGCCGCCGGCCTGTGCCTGATCGCCAACACCGCACCGGTGGCGTTCGGCGCCCTTGGCATCCCGATTATCGTCGCTGGGCAAGTGACCGGCATTGACTCGTTCAAGATCGGCGCCATGGCCGGCCGCCAGTTGCCGCTGCTGTCGTTGTTCGTGCCGTTCTGGCTGGTATTCATGATGGACGGCCTGCGCGGCGTTCGCGAAACCTGGCCAGCCGCACTGGTCGCGGGCCTGAGCTTTGCCGTCACCCAATACTTCACCTCCAATTTCATCGGCCCGGAGCTGCCGGACATCACCTCAGCCCTGGCCAGCCTGGTAGCGCTTACCCTGTTCCTGAAAGTCTGGCAGCCCAAACGTAGCGCTGGCGCACAGATTGCCGGCGCCACCTCCGGCGCGGCGGTCACCGCCAGCGCGGGCGGCTTCGGTCAGCCACGCCAAACCGTCGCCTCGCCTTACAGCCTGGGGCAGATCTTCAAAGCCTGGTCGCCGTTCCTGATCCTCACCGTGCTGGTCACTATCTGGACGCTCAAGCCGTTCAAAGCGATGTTCGCTGCCGGCGGCTCGATGTACAGCTGGGTGTTCAACTTCGCGATCCCGCACCTGGATCAACTGGTGGTCAAGGTCGCCCCGATCGTCACCAACCCCACAGCGATTCCGGCCGTGTTCAAGCTGGACCCGATTTCAGCCACCGGCACCGCGATTTTCTTCTCTGCACTGATTTCGATGCTGGTATTGAAAATCAACCTGAAGACTGGTCTTACCACTTTAAAAGAGACCTTCTACGAACTGCGCTGGCCGATCCTGTCCATTGGCATGGTGTTGGCGTTTGCCTTCGTCACCAACTACTCCGGCATGTCCTCGACCATGGCCCTGGTATTGGCCGGCACCGGCGCTGCCTTCCCGTTCTTCTCGCCGTTCCTCGGCTGGCTGGGGGTTTTCCTGACGGGCTCCGACACTTCGTCCAACGCCCTGTTCAGCTCGCTGCAAGCCACCACGGCGCATCAGATCGGCGTCAACGACACCTTGCTGGTAGCAGCCAATACCAGCGGCGGCGTGACCGGCAAGATGATCTCGCCACAATCAATCGCGGTGGCCTGCGCCGCCACCGGCCTGGTGGGCAAAGAGTCCGACCTGTTCCGCTTTACCCTCAAGCACAGCCTGTTTTTTGCCACCATCGTCGGGCTGATCACGCTGGCGCAGGCCTACTGGTTCACCGGTATGCTGGTGCACTAAAACCTGCGCGTAACAGGGTAAGAATCGACGCCGGACAACGATGCCGGCGTCAGCTATTTCTGGAGGACCGATGAGCCTGCCTGCTGCTTTCCTGAGCGACGTCGCACAACTGATCCCGAAAGATCGTCGCTTCGACGACCCTCTTTCCACCCTCGCCTTCGGCACTGACGCCAGCTTTTACCGACTGATCCCACAGCTGGTGGTTCGCGTGGAGTCAGAAGATGAAGTCGTGGCGCTTTTGCACTTGGCCCAACGCGACCGCGTACCCGTGACCTTCCGCGCAGCCGGCACCAGCCTGTCCGGCCAGGCCATCAGCGACTCGGTGCTGATCGTGCTGGGCGACAATTGGAACGGCCGCGAGATTCGTGGCCAAGGCACACAGATTCGCCTGCAACCCGGCGTGATCGGCGCCCAGGCCAATGCCTGGCTGGCGCCGTTCGGGCGCAAAATCGGCCCGGACCCAGCCTCGATCAACGCCTGCAAGATCGGTGGCATCGTCGCCAACAATGCCAGCGGCATGTGCTGTGGCACCGCGCAAAACACATATCACACCCTGGCCGGCATCCGCCTGGTGCTGGCTGACGGCAGCCGCCTGGATACAGAGGACGCAGCCAGTGTCAGCGCCTTTCGCCAACAGCATGGCGAACTACTGGAGCGCCTGGCCACGCTGGGCCGGAAGACGCGGGCAAATGCCGAACTGGCTGCAAAAATCCGCCACAAATACCGTCTGAAAAATACAACCGGCCTGTCACTCAACGCCTTGGTGGATTTCGATGAACCCCTGGATATCCTCAGCCACCTGCTGGTGGGCTCCGAAGGCACCCTCGGTTTTATCAGCGCAGTGACCTACGACACGGTGATCGACCACCCGAACAAGGCCTCGGCGCTGATTGTGTTCCCGGATGTGGAAACCTGCTGCAATGCCGTGACGGTGCTCAAAACCCAACCTGTCTCCGCCGTTGAACTGCTGGACCGACGCAGCCTGCGCTCGGTGCAGGACAAACCGGGCATGCCGGCTTTCGTACAGCAGCTATCGGAAAACGCCTGCGCGCTATTGATCGAATCCCGTGCCGCGTCGCCGTCACTGCTTCACGAACAACTGGCACTGATCATGGCGTCCCTGGCGGTTTTCCCGGTGGAAAAGCAGGTCGACTTCACCCAGGACCCGCTGGAAAACGCCCGCTTGTGGGCCATCCGCAAAGACACCTTCCCGGCCGTCGGCGCCGTGCGCAAAACCGGCACCACCGTGATCATCGAAGACGTAACCTTCCCGGTCGAGCAACTGGCCATCGGCGTAAACCGCTTGATCGAGCTGTTCGACAAACATCACTACGACGAAGCCATCCTTTTCGGACATGCCCTGGAAGGCAATCTGCACTTTGTCTTCACCCAAGGCTTCAACAGCAGTGAAGAAGTCGCACGCTACCAGGCGTTCATGGACGACGTCGCACAGCTTGTGGCAGTGGAATTCGGCGGCTCGCTGAAAGCCGAACATGGCACCGGCCGCAATATGGCGCCCTTCGTCGAACTGGAATGGGGCAGCGATGCCTACCAGTTGATGTGGCAGCTTAAACGCCTGCTCGACCCCAACGGCATCCTCAACCCCGACGTGGTGCTGAGCGAAGACCCGCAAATCCACCTCAAGCACCTCAAACCGCTGCCCGCCGCCGACGAGCTTGTGGATAAGTGCATCGAGTGTGGTTTCTGCGAACCGGTGTGCCCTTCCAAAGGCCTGACGCTCAGCCCGCGCCAGCGCATCGTGATCTGGCGTGATATTCAGGCAAAGAGACGCGCAGGCGTCGACACCACCGAACTGGAAGCCGCCTACCACTACCAAGGCATCGACACCTGCGCCGCCACCGGGTTGTGTGCGCAACGCTGCCCGGTGGGAATCAATACCGGCGACCTGGTGAAAAAGCTGCGCGCCCGCGACGCCGACCGCACGAAGACCGCCGATTGGCTGGCCAGCCATTTCGCCACGGCCATGCAAGGCGCGCGCTTTACCCTGCATGTGGCCAATGGCGCGCGCATGCTGCTGGGCGCGCCCCGCCTGGCGAAGCTCTCGGCCAAAATCACGCAGCTGTCCAAAGGGCAGATCCCGCAGTGGACCAACGCCATGCCGCAGCCGGAAAAAGCCATCCGCTTCAGCCCGGCAGTGACAGACGAGCGCCCGCGCGTGGTTTACCTGGCCGCCTGCGTCTCACGCGCCATGGGCCCTTCTGCCGACGATAAAGAGCAAATGTCGCTGTACGACAAAACCCGCGGCCTGCTGGAAAAAGCCGGTTACCAAGTCGTGTTCCCCGACAACCAGGACAGCCTGTGCTGTGGCCAGCCATTCGCCTCCAAAGGCTACGCCGAACAAGCCGAACACAAACGCCAGGAACTGATCGGCGCCCTGCTCCACGCCAGCCGTGGCGGCCTCGACCCGATCTACTGCGACACCAGCCCCTGCACCCTGCGGCTGGTGCAAGACCTCGGCGAAACCCGCCTGGACCTCTACGACCCGGTGCGCTTTATCCGCACCCACCTGATGGACCGCCTCGACTTCACGCCACAACAAGCCCCCATCGCCGTGCACGTCACCTGCAGCACCCAGCTCCTGGGCGAAAGCCAGGCCTTGATCGACCTTGCGCGGCGCTGCGCGACCACCGTGGTGATCCCGGAAGGCATTCACTGCTGTGGCTTCGCTGGCGACAAAGGCTTCACCACCCCGGAACTCAACGCCCACTCACTGCGCTCGCTCAAGGACGCGGTGCAACATTGCAGCGAAGGCATTTCCACCAGCCGCACCTGCGAGATCGGCCTGAGCCAGCATGGCGGTATCGACTACCACGGCCTGGTGTACCTCGTGGACCGCGTCACCCAGGCCCGCGCACATGAAACCTGTAAATAAAACAGAACCCCTGCGTGCCGGCGCAGTCATTTGAATAGGCCTCGGCGAACGAGGCTCACCCGTGACCTCGCTGGCTGCCCCGCCTTGGCGCAGCATCGAGCCTTATTTGCTCAAGGAGATACCCCATGAAGCGTACTGCTCTTGCTGGCTTGTTCATCACCGCCGCGATGTTGGCCTCGCCTGTTTTTGCTGCCGGTGACCCGGACCTGTGCAAAATCAACCTGGACAAAATCAACAACGGCCAAGCCCTGCTCGCCACCGACACCAGTGGTAAAAAGGGCGAAATAGACACCGCCGTGTCCCAGGCCAAGGCGGCGCACGCCGCTGGCGATGACAAAAAATGCATCGAAATCACCTCCAAGGCCATTCAAGACCTGCAGAACAGCGAGAAAGGTGGCCAATAAGCGCTGCTGATACGCAGGGCCAACCTTCGGGTTGGCCTTCCGTGACGGTTTGGCGTACACTGCACAGGCTTGTCACTCACTAAGAAACAACGAGTTACAAGCACGGGGCCGTTTAGGATTCGACGCCGGTCGCGAAACTTTAGGTGCATGCCGAGTTGGTAACAGAACTCGTAAATCCACTGTTGCAACTTCTTATAGTTGCCAATGACGAAAACTACGGCCAGGAATTCGCTCTCGCTGCGTAAGCAGCCTTAGCCCTGAGCTTCTGGTACCTTCGGGTCCAGCAATCACCAGGGGATGTCTGTAAACCCAAAGTGATTGTCATATAGAACAGAATCGCCGTGCAGTACGTTGTGGACGAAGCGGCTAAAACTTACACAACTCGCCCAAAGCACCCTGCCCTTCGGGTCGCTGAGGGTTAACTTAATAGAAACGGCTACGCATGTAGTACCGACAGCGGAGTACTGGCGGACGGGGGTTCAAATCCCCCCGGCTCCACCAATTCAACATCTAAAGACGTCCACGGACGTCTTTTTTTGTGCCTGAAATCCAGTGAATACGGGGATTTCAGCGCTTACGGGAGCTTTGGAGGTTTTCTGAGTTCCAGCTGCTTTGGTATCCCAGGTGGTATCCCGGACTACCAAATGCTATTTTCAGGATACCAAAACGGTGCTGGAGGTAGCCCCATGCCTACTAACGCAACCCGCCTCTCCGATCGCCAGCTCAAGGCGGTCAAGGCAACTGGTAAAGATTTCGTCCTCAGCGACGGAGATGGCTTACAGCTTCGAGTTCGCGCGAGCGGCTCAATGATGTGGAATTTCAATTACCGCGAGCCCTTGACCAGAAGCCGTATCAATATGGCGCTTGGTCCATACCCCGATCTCTCGCTACCTGGATGCATTACCTACAAAATCGGGTCGACTCATGCTGTACAGATAAACAGCCTATGTATATATCGAATCCAAATTACCGGTTCCTGCTAGACCGGCTGATAGCGTTTTGATAGCTTCTGGAGTATCCGAGGTCGCAGGGCCACGCGAAGGAACAGATAACGCCCAACCGGCACCTATAGATTTCGGAAGGATACGATGAGCATCGCCTCCCGATGAGTATTCACAAGGCAGGCATGCAGTGATCACGACACCCGTTGGCAAATTCACAGGTACGACTTGGGAAGCGCAGTGTCAGCTTGCATTTAAACTCAAGCATGGCGGCGACGGATATCAGCATATACCCGCCTCGCCTGGTGATTTTGGGATCGAGGGATACACAAAACACACCGGATATGCGTTCCAGTGTTATTGCCCAGAAAGGCTTTATCATCAAGACGAGCTTTATGAGAAACAGCGTACAAAGATCAACGACGATCTGAAGAAGCTCAGAGATTACTCTGATGATCTACAAAAGATTCTGGGCGGCACAAAGATCAAAAATTGGTGTTTTGTCACTCCCGAAATCAGCAGAAACAAGCTGCACTCCTATACCCAGATTAAACAGACTGAGGTCAGGGGCTGGAGCCTTCCGCACCTCGATGAAGATTTCACGATATTGCTCCATGATCATGAGTTCTACATAAAAGAATTCAATCTGCTGCGCACGTCAGAAGGCCTACCCCCATGCTTGGGCTCGCCGACAGAATCGTTGCCAAGAGTGAGCATTTCCCCTGAACCCTATGACGAGAATTTGGAAAGGAAATGTCGCTTACGAATGCCAGGAAGACCCGCTCAAAAAATTGAAAACTTGATCAAACTGACAACTAATAATTTTCTTGATCACGATACATATTTTCAGTCGCTGTATGACCGCTCGCCCCAAACGTATGTAAACGTGGCCCGAATAGTGAATACCTTTGAGCAAGACGTCTTGGAATGGGGACTTACGTCTGACGCAACACCCGAGGAACTCACAACACTGGTAAGGGACAGGCTGATGGAATACCTGACCACTGATCGCCATCTCAACATAGACAAGTCCATGGCAAGTGATGTGGTGCGTAGGACTGTCGCGCGATGGCTTGCGATCTGCGAACTGGACTTCAACGAGTAAATAATGGCTCAGCTCAAATTTATAAGGCGGCCGATTCCGGTGCTCTCGGAGCTTCGCCCTCTCTACAAAATTTCCCAGGCGCTTCTGATATTACATTTGTCCGGACGTGGCGGTAGATCAAGCCTTCCAAAAATCCACCTGCTGAATTGGGCACTCAAGACGCCCGAGCGTATCCGGTCACTAACAATTGGCGCCCAGCAAGGTCAATTGCAACTCCCGATCTGGGGTTTTGATCCTGCAATGGCAATTGCACTTAATCTTGCATTCAGTGAATCATTGATAACGCCCACCACAACAGGATTTGAGCTAACTGCCTCCGGCAGATCTTATGTGGAACTGATACTAGCTGATGACTCCGTACTCAGCGAAGAGAAGGCGGCATTGAAGTTGATCGGAAAAAAAATTACGGAAGATATGGTGAATACCGTGTCCAAGGGATGGGAATAATGATGTACATCAAAGCAATCCATATCGAAATTCAGACGGATAGTGGTCCGTTTGGATTCTTTACCGAATTCAATCGCAACTTGAATATCATCCGCGGCCGAAATTCAGCCGGTAAAAGTACAATCGTGCACGCGATCATGTATGCAATAGGCATGGAAGAGTTACTGGGTGCGCAAAATGAGAATGCACTGACCTATGCCTTGAAGGACTATCTGGAGCACGAAGGACTTAAGCATCAAATCCAGACATCCAGAGTTACAATCGAAATCGAGAGCAACGGCAAGACCATCACCGCAAGACGCAGCGTTAGAGAAAACGGTCTCAGTACGAAGCTTGTACGTATCCAGGAGTGCTCAGGGCTTACCAAGGGTGAAACGGCCCCCACCCTGTACAAGTTCATCCATGACGCAAACAGCGCTCAGATCGAAGAGGGTTTTTTTAGATATTTTGAGCAGTTTCTCGGCTTGCAGCTTCCCCTTGTACCGCGGACAAACAACAAACCAGCAAAGCTTTATTTACAGTATATCTTCGCCGCGATGGTGATTGAGCAGAAACGGGGATGGACTGACTACATTGCAAATCTTCCATATTTCGGTGTGCGAGATGCACGCATTAAGATCGTCGATTTCTTGGTTGGCACCGATGTTTTCGAAACAGATGCCAAACGCGACATATTGGATCAAGAATCCAAGCAGATTTATGATGAATGGCAAATTACTTACCGAACACTTTTGAGTGAAACCCTCAAGCATGGCTTCAAGTTTTCCAACATCTCGAAAACACCAGTAGCGGACTTCAATGCAGAACTAGTCAACTTCCACAAAATCTCTGAAGGCGTGACAGAGAGTATCTTGGAGTATAGGCAACGCAAGATTAATGAACACCAAATTATTGGTATCAAACTCGCTAGCCAGGGTGAAACACCAACACAAGAAATAACTCAAGCAATTGAAAAGCACACCAATGAACTTGAGCGCTTTACAGTTGCTTATGAGACCTGCCTGGGTGACCTCGCCTTATTACGCGTCAATCTAAATAGCAACAGACTCAATACTCGACAGGCGAAAGATGAACTGACAAAAAACCACGCAGCACAGAAGCTGATCAAATTCGGTGCATCGCTCAGCCTGTCAACTGCAAGTAACTCTTGTCCAGCCTGCCATCAATCTATTGGTAACTCTCTCGTAGACCTGCATGAGAGTACACCACACATGGATATCGATACCAATATAGACTACTTGTCTGCCCAACTGCGAATGCTCGAAAGAGAAAATGCTGGAATTGAACAGTCTATCAAAGAGTCGGAAGCGCTGAAGGATCAACTGGCAAGAACACTGTCGGCTTCAAAGTCTGCGCTTAGGGCACTACGATCTGACCTGAACTCCAACTCGTCTGTCTCCAAATCTGGCATCAGGCTGCAAGTGCAAATCGAGATGGAGCTCGAAGGGCTTACTAAGTTTGAGGAAAACTCGGACCGGGCACTCGATGCTTTCGGCTCGCTATCACAACGCTTCCTCGATAATCAAAAAGGCCGGGGCACGATGCCGAGCGATCATTACTCGCCCGCTGACCTAGCTAAGTACTCACTTTTCGAAAGAATGTTCCGCGCCAATATCAGCGCGTTCGACTATCACAGTGCGGCAATCGAGGACATCGAGTTCAACAGAGAGAATCTCCTCCCGTACCTAGCTAAGATTGAGCTCCGAGAGATCAATGGTCAAAGACAACCATTTAATTCCGCAGCCCTCGACTCCTCCACAGCTTCAAACATTGGAAGAAGCGACGACAGTCCTAAAGGCCAGGGCAACATTGCCAGGGAGTCCAGCGCTAGCGACTTTGTTCGTCTGATCTGGAGTTACCTGCTTTCCATTTACCAAACCTCCTCTCACCACACCGTCAATGGCAATCACCTGGGTTTCCTGTTGCTGGACGAGCCGGGGCAGCACTCAATGGCTACCAAAAGCCAACAGGCACTCTTTCAGCTTTTATCATCCGAGAAAGGGCTGCAAAGCATCGTGGCAGCCTCGTTTGATGACAGTGAGGCCACTTACAGAGAGGCAACCTCTAACGTCGATTTCAAGCTTATTCAACTGGGGGACAAGTCTATTTTGCCGCGTTAGTGAGTCATCTTCGGTTCCGTAGACAGGAATTACTGAAGCGTCGGTGGCAAAATCAGATCTCTCTGTGCAGGCACGAGGATGCCACCAGGCGAACTTGTGAGATTCTCGCTCACTTCCAAAGCGATGGCCTCTACCAAATCCGAAGCGGGTTGTACTCTCTGGGTATAGGAAAGGCTAATGAACGCGCTGTAGTCTTCAATGTATGCCTGATCGATTCCCAGAGCAGCGGGATAGGTAATCCTATTCAGTGCATTCATAGCTCGTTCACTAGTAATCTCGTTTTTCTTGACCATCGCGCTAAGAAGCCGTCGGCAGACCTCATAGCTATGCTCACCAGTTTTATGGTTCAACATAGTGAGGACATGCGGATAACGGCCAGAAAGCACTGGATCGATTATTTCAGTGCGTTCACTGCCCTGGATTGCTTTTGCTTGTATTCCTGCGAGCGCGCCGGTGTCAGCTTGTAGGGCGAGCTCGGCCGCGCCAGCTTCGTTTATCCGATAAAACTGAAGATCGAACGGGCTACCCGGGTTGTAGAACGTCGCGGTCAAAGGGCGGTCTTGAAGTCTGCGGTCGGCGGTGATGAATGGGATGTACTCATCGAGCATTTTTTGTGTCACGCGACCGATAGATCGGTTGGTGCACCAAGCAAAGGCTCGCTTTCCGACAGAGGGCTGCTGCTCCCGACAAAGTCTCGCCAGCATCGCCTCGAAAACTAGCCCCTTAAATGCGGGCTCAAGCCGCGTGGTCCGGATTATCCAATCTTGTTGCTGCGCATCGTAGTAAGCGTTCCCACTGACCTTTGCGTCCTGAAGGGTTACGTGACGGTACTGCATGGTTAGCAAACGTTGCTGAATCTCGGGAGGAAGGCTAGGGTCCAGCGCTCTGATAGCCGAAGGCTCGGCAATAATGACCTGAGTTGGCAGGCGCACGATGGCAACGGGTTCTGCACTGTAGAGCGTTTGGTCCATACTTCCGTCCTGCTTTCAACTACAAATTGGGAGCAGGAGATGATGTCACACCAGATAGATGGGCGGGTATCAACTGACGCCGGCGACCACCAATTCGAAGCATCGACAAAACCCGCCTAGTGCGGGTTTTGTTGTTTCTGGAGGCTGGAAACCCCAGCCGGCGGGCCTTCGGAATTTTCCTTCAAGATGTCGCGCCGTTGGTGAACTGGCGCAACCCCCACTACAACGCTAACGTTCCCCCGTCGCTGCTCATCAGCGACCGGCTTTGACAGGCCGAAAAGTGTAACCTTTCACACCCCATGATTTAACGGCATGCTTCACGCATCCCGTCTCGTTCATGGCGGCTGTGCGTGGGGCATCTTCGGGTGCGCCGGGTTCCTACACTTCCGGTCTGTCAACCCGCGTACAGCTGCCACCCAATCCTGTTTGACAGCAGGGGGCGGCAGCTCCTTAAACAGTGTGGGAGCTTCATCATGAAAAAAATCACCCCAAATCCTCCGGCGAGCCTTTTCACGGTCGCTCAAGGCATCGACTCCGAAACCCTGCTGATTCAAGCCAGCGAAACTCTGGCCTCGCTGAACGCTATCACTACTGACCTGGCTTTCGAACTTGAAGGCGAAAACCGTCAGAAGCTATTGGGTAGCCAGCAATTAATCGTGCTGGGGGAGTTACTGATCGAGCGGGTGTTGTCCGTACTTCACCCCACGACCGACACGTCATCGTCCCCGCAGTAGCAAAAATCAAAAGGCCGAGTCGCTACGCAGCAACTCGGCCTTGAGAATCTTCAATCCTCAGCATAACTTCGTTCACTCGAAGTAAACCCGGTCTGAACCCAACGCCCACAGATTACCCCGCCCACCACCGCAACAAAAAAAGACGCCCACAGACGTTTTTTTTGTACCTGAAATCCCCCCCAATCACCCTCGCCCCGTATCTCTACGCACCACCAACATCCCCACAAAAACCACCCCCACCACCCCCACCGCAATCATCAACCCATCCCCACTCACATAAGAAACCACCACCCCCGTAGCAATCGGGCCCAACACACTCCCCAACGTATAAAACATCGCAATCGCCGTCATCGCCGTAGACACCTGATGCTCCCCCACCCGATCCCCCGCCTCGATCACTGCCAAAGTGTTCATGCCGCCAATCGCCCCACCCCACAGAAACACGATAACCGTCGCCAACCAGGGAAGCGGCTGGCTGAACGGGATGGCGAATGTGCCCAGCAGCAAGACCAACCCGCAAACCAATTGACCGATTCTGTAGGAGCTGCGGTCGGCCATCCAGCCGATGGGCAGTTGCAGCAGGGTGCCGCCGATGCCGAAGACTGAGATCAGCAGGGTTGCGGCGGTGAGCAGATAGCCGGCCGAGAGGCTGTAGCCGGCCAGGAATGATACGGATGAGGTTTCGGCGAAGCCGGCGATAAATGCGCCGCAGAGTGCGGTGGGGATGAGGCTGAATAATTTGCCGTGGCGTTTTTCTGCTGGGGTTTGTGGTTGGGTGTCGTAGGGTTTGAGGGTGAGTGCCAGTAGGCCGGAGAGCAGGACGATGGCGGCGCAGGCGTAGTAAGGCGCGGCGCTGCCGACGCCGAAGGCCACCAGCAGCAGCGGGCCGACGGCGATGCCCAGGCCCATGAGGGTTTCGTGTACGCCGATCGCGCGGCCGCGTTGGTCTTTGGAGGCGACGGCGACGATCCAGGTGTCGCAGGCGATCCAACGCAGGATCAGGCCGATGCCGAGGACAAAATTCAGCGCAAAAATCAGCCCCAGGTGGTGGGTCAGGGTCATGCCGATCAGCGCGCCGATGGTTAGCAGCGCACTAAGGATGTTGGTTTTGACCAGCCCCAGGTGGGCGAGCAAACGCGGTACCCATTTGTACAGCAGCAGGATCGCCAGCCAGGAGGCGCTGACGATCACGCCGATCTTGGCCGGCTCCACGCCTTGCTGTTCCAGCGACAGCGAAAGCAGTGGCGTGACGGTGCCGATCTGCACGATCTGCGAGAGTGCCGAGAGGGTGTTGATCTTGGTGAGGGCCAACCAGCGCTGTTTGTCGGTGTATTCGATGCTCGGGCTTTCCATTGGTTACAGGCCTTGGTTAGGCAGCGATAGATCGCCCGAACTGCCAAGGGGCAATGTGGCGATTAGTACCCTGCCAACCTGCCAGGCACCAATATTCTTAATGACTAAGGATATAAAAATCGAGAGTTTCCTTATCCAAAAAGAAGCCGTCTGAATCGCCTCAGGTTTCGTAGGCGCCTCATTCCCATTACCCTGACGGCCTTTATCAGACAACCGGAAGTCAGATACCCGTGCTCAAGCCCCTCGCTGTCATCGCCCTCGCCTTCACGCCCTTACTCGCCAACGCCGCCGACCTCGCGGGCGTGTGGCAGGGCACGCTGGGCAAATCCGCCATTACCGCCTGTTTCAACGGCGCCGACGGCGAGCAGGGCAGTTACTACTACCAGCGCATTCTCACGCCGATCCAACTGACCCAGGCCCACAACAGCGCGCCGTGGGTGGAAGCTGGCAATACCGGGTTGTGGACGCTGGACAAACCCCAGGGCGATACGCTCGCCGGTGCCTGGAGTAAAACCAAAGACGCCAATTCGCTGCCACTGGCCTTGAAACGCATCAGCACCGACGGCTGCGGCAGCGATGCCTACAACGCGCCCATGGAAGCAGCGCCGCTGCCGGTGAAGACCGAGAAGAAAAGCTTCGAAAACCACGCGTATCTGCTCAAGGCCCAAGGCGCGCAGGTCACGATCAAGCTTGAGGGCGACAGCCCGGCGACTCAGAAGATCAACCAGCAACTCGCTGCCCTGGCTGTCAGCGATGAGGCGCAGGCGGACTACTTTCAGGAGCGCCGTGAGTACCTCGGGCGCAACGGCTCGGGCTACACCAGCGAAATCGACGTTGAGCCAACCTATTGGTCGACGCAATTCATCACCGTGAAGTTCTATCGCTGGGCGGCGGGCACTGGCGCGCGGGGCATCAGTTGGGGGCTGCATTCCTGGAACCTGCAAACCGGCGAACCTGTCGACCCGTGGACCTGGCTCGGCGGCCAACAACAATGGTATGACGTCTACTCCGCGCACGTGAAGTTGCCAGCCAGGTTCAGCACCTGGCTGGCCAAACAAACCACCATCGACGAAGGCTGCCCGGCAATCACCGACTACGACAGCTTCGACCTGAGCTTCAACACCCAAGGCCTGCAACTGTCCACACGCGCCACCGGCGACGGTTGCGACAATGAGTTGAGCTTTACCTGGGCGCAATTGGAGCCGGTACTCACCGCGTCAGGCAAAGCGGCATTGCCGCGCTTGAAACTGCCCTGAATACGCGGCTGAACGCGCCTTACAAAAACCCCACACTCGTTCACGAAATGTTAAGAAACGGATACATATACTGACCGATTAACATGGCCGTTCCCCCGAGCGGTCCCCTGCTTCGGTAGCCAGAACCATGATGCGTCCCGCTCCTCTGCTGCTCCTTCTTCTCGCTGGTCTGTTGTTCTTTTTCGCCCTGGGCGGCCATGAGCTGCAAGGCTCCACCGAAGCCCGCGTCGCCGGGATCGCCATGGCCATGCACCTGGACAATGACTGGGTGATCCCGCGCCTGTTTCGCGAACCCTTTCTGGAAAAACCACCCCTGAGCCTGTGGCTGGACGCTGGCGCCATTCGCCTGTTTGGTGGCACCACCTGGGCCGTGCGCCTGGCGTCGGCGTTTGCCGGGTTGTTCAGCGTGATGCTGTTTTACGCGATGCTGCGCAAGTTCGGGCGGCCGCAAACCCTGGCGTTCTGCGCCGCGCTGATCCTGGCGACCATGGCCAGTTACTGGGGCAATGTACGCGGCGTGGGTGAGGACTCGTTGCTCAGCCTCGGCGTGACCACCGCGCTGCTGGGTTTCTACCAGGCCGTGCGCACTGATCGCGAAGGCTCAAGTGTTTGGGCCTGGGCGATGTTTACCGTCGGCATGGTCATCGCCACGCTGAGCAAAGGCGTGCTCGGCCTGGCGATGCCGGGCATTGTGATTTTTGTGTACTTGCTCAGCACCAGCCTGATGGATAAACGCCTGCACCTTGGCGACTGGCTCAAGCCGGCGCTGTTCACGTTGCTGGCGCTGGTGCCACTGGTGATATGGCTGGGCTTCCTGTTCCAGCGCGGTGGTATGCAGTCGGTGGCGGAAGTGCTGTGGACCAACAGCGTCGGGCGCTTCAGCGGTTCCTTCGTTGAGGCCGGGCATTACGAACCGTTCTATTACTACATCGCCAAGCTGCCGGAGGCGTTCCTGCCGTGGAACATCCTGGTGTACCTGGGCCTGTGGCACTTTCGCAAAAGTCTGGTGCGTAACCGTTACCGCCTGTTTTTCAGCGTATGGCTGGTGGCGCAGTTCACGCTGCTGACCCTGGCGTCGAGCAAGCGTGTGGTTTACCTGATGGCACTCACGCCCGCTGCCGCCGTACTGGCAGCCGAATATGCCGGCGTGTTACTGGAGTGGCTTAAAGCCAATAAACCGGCGATTTACCGCTACCACCGCAAGGTGATCGGCGGCGTTTTCACCTTGGCGATTGCCTGCTACCTGACGGCTGCCTTCTGGTTTGCTCCGAAAGCCGACGTGCGCCAGTCGTTTGTGCCGGTGATCAGCCAGGTTCAGGCCTACCAGGCACAAGGCAAAGACGTGGTGCTGTTCCAGCCCAACGAGCGTATCGCCGGGGCCAGCGTGTTCTACCTGCAAGCCTACTTGCCGATCCTGCAAACCGAAGCCGAACTGCGCACTTACCTCACGGCAAAACCTGGCAACGTGGCGCTGCTGGACCGCACTGAGCAACTGAGCGAGAAAGTCACGATCATCAAAGAGATGTCGATCAACCGCCAGCCTTACTACTTCGTCGAGCAGTAAGGCCGGCGCTGGGTATCAGTGCTTGGTGAGCTTGTCCAGATAACCCATGGCGAACGCGGAGATCACGAACGTCATGTGGATGATCACATACCACATCAAATGCTGCGGATCGACGTTCTTGGCGTCCATGAAAATCCGCAGCAGGTGGATGGAGGAAATCGCCACGATGGAGGCTGCCACTTTCATCTTCAGCGACGAAGAGTCCATAGTGCCCAGCCAGTTGAGCTTTTCCTTGTCTTCATCGATTTCCAGCTGCGAGACGAAGTTCTCGTAGCCGGAAATCATCACCATCACCAGCAAGCCGCCGACCAGGGCCATGTCGATCAACGACAGCAGCAACAGGATCACTTCCGATTCCAGCATGGTGAAGATGTTGGGCAGAACGTGGATGATTTCCTGGAAGAACTTCAGCGCCAGGATCAGCAGCCCCAACGAAAGCCCCAGGTAAATCGGCGCCAGCAGCCAGCGCGAGGCGTACATCGTATTTTCGATAAAGCGTTCCATCAGATCTCACACAGCCAGGCTAAAAATGGCCGCGAGTATACCAGCCGCCTCCAAACAGCTGGAACCACGAGAAAACTGATCTGTACGGCATCTGTAAGAGAATTTTTCTGCTAGTGTCGAGCCTCTCACTCGGCTCGATGATGTCGGACAGGAAGATTCAGATGACGGATGTGCGATCCCCTTTGGCCACCCTTGGCCTGTGTGCGGTGTTGCTGATGGCTGGCGGCTGCTCCCCAAAAGAAGAGCAGAAGCAGGCCACCCTCGAAGAGAAAACCGCAAAGTTCGAACAATCGCTGGACAGCATTCAAGACCCCAAACTCAGAGACGCCATCGCCGACCTCGGCGGCTCCCTGCTGTTGCTGGAACGCGCGCGGGTCAAGCTCGCCAACAAGCCCATCGAAGCCGAATACGGCGAAGACACCCTGGCCCTGCTCACGCACTACCCCACGCCCCAGGCCTTGGTCGACACCTATATCGATGGCCTGTTCGTGCTGCGCAAAGCCTCGCACTCCGACTACCTGACCGATTTGCAGCCGGTATTCCCGTTCAGCTTCAACAGCCCCGACCAATTCCCCTTCCCCCACGGCCTGGAATGGCAGTCGGTGACCTTGAGCAACAATAAAGTCATCCCTTTCCAGCCGGAATGGTCGGAAACCGACCCGGGTATCCAGTTGAGCCCCAGCAGCTCCAACCTGACCAACCCCGATGACCTGACCGTCACCTACCCGTTTATCGAAGGCGTCGAGACCGACAACAAGAGCCAGCCGCAGCCCGTCAGCCTCAAAGGCTCGGTTGAGGTGGTCGCGCCGGGCAAGGTGCTGACCTTCGACCTGTCGAAAAAAGACGTGGGCCACAAGCGCACCGAAGGCAATATCACCCTCAACCTGCTGTTGCTGGAGAAGAACTACGCCGAGATTGAGCTGACCAACAGCGAACCGCTGGCGCCGGAAGTCGGCGATGAATCGCCCAACCCCTTGCTGGTGCAGGCCCGCGACAGCACCGGGCAGTACCTGACCCGCTCGGGTTCGATCAACGAAAATGCCGCGCAAGTGGCGTTCTACGAGAAACAACTGGCCGAGATGCAAAAGCAGAAGGCCTGGTCGGATGCCTTTGAAAAACAACTCACCGACGAACAAAAAGCCTTCGAGCACAAACAGAGCAGCCACTATGCCAAGGTGTATTTCAATGGCCTGATCGATACGCTGCAGGTCGATGTCCTGGACTTCTCCACCGCCACCCTCACCCGCAAAGACCTGGACCTGCCGGTGCAGCGCTTCGACAAGAACAGCCTGCAAAGCAGCGTGCAAGCGCTGCCGATGCCGGTCACCGTGTACGACGACAGCGCCGCCAGTTGGCTTAAAGACGCCGGCATGACCGAGGACCAGCTGAAAAAAAGCGTGACCATCACCCAGTCGACCGAAGACGCCAGCGCAGCGAAAATCGTGTTTGACCACCCGTTCACGTTCAATGACGACCTGGTTGGTGCTGATCGCAACAACAGCGACGCGCCCATCACCTTCTTCACGGCGGATGAAAAAGGCGAGCGCGGCGAGCCGATCGAACTGCCCACCGAGGCTTTCGAGTTGAACGCCGGCAGCGGCACGCTCACCTACGACCTCAACCTGTTCCCGGAAACCCCGGCCTTCGTGGTGGGCTCGGTGCCGCTGTTTTTGGCCACCATCGAGAAAAAAACCCTGGATGCGAGCAAGCTGCCTAAAGGCCTGTCGCTCAAGGACAACGCGCTGATCGTCGACCAAAAGGAATTCCCGGCCGACAGCTGGCGCTTCTACGCCAAGGACGCCACAGGCAAGTACCTCAAGGAAATCCTCGGCGTGAGCCACCGCGCCGAGGAGTACGGCACGGCACTGTTTGACGTGCATTACTTCTACGGCCAGCCGAGCAGTCTGGAAAGCTACCAGCGCACCGACCTGGACACCGTGCAATACGGTTTTGAGGTCAAGTTGGATAAGCCCGAGGGCAAGTAACCCTTAGCGGTGGGTAAACGATCGTTCCCACGCTCCGCGTGGGAATGCATCCCCTGACGCTCCGCGTCACCTGCACACGGCTTGACCATGCGCTGACAGCGGGACGCGGAGCGTCCGGGGCGGCATTCCCACGCAGAGCGTGGGAACGATCAGTGGTGGGTATCGATCGTTCCCACGCTCCGCGTGGGAATGCATCCCGTGACGCTCCGCGTCACCCGTGCACGGCTTGAACATGCGCCGACTGCGGGACGCGGAGCGTCCGGGGCGGTATTCCCACGCAGAGCGTGGGAACGATCAGTGGCGGGTATCGATCGATCGTTCCCACGCTCCGCGTGGGAATGCATCCCCTGACGCTCCGCGTCACCCGTGCACGGCTTGAACATGCGCCGACAGCGGGACGCGGAGCGTCCGGGGCGGCATTCCCACGCAGAGCGTGGGAACGATCATCACAGCGCCAATCGCTCTCGCCCGCCGTTGAGTTGTCGCAGATGGGCCTGCAGGTGCAGGCACCAGATCTGCGGGTCATCGGCCAGCGCGTAGCCATGCAACGTCAGGCTATCGACGATGGAGCCCAGAATGGTTTCTGCCACAAAAGGCCCATGAAACGGGCCTTGGGACTTGACGGTGGACGGCTGCTCGCCGGTCATGCCGGCAGCAAACAACAACGTCCACATCCCGTTATCCCCCGCGAGAGGGCGAATGGAGCATTCGATACGGGTGACCAGGCCCAGGCATTGGCGGGTAAGGCAAAGGTTGCGCGGCATGGCGGCGACCCTCGGTAGATCGGTGTTCAACCTCAATCACGCGGCGAGGCTGTCTCTGTCCTGCGACTCCTGTGGATATCCCTAAAAGTCAGAATAGAAGAAAACCAGTACAAACCAAGGTCGTAGGGACCAACGGGCGTTGGTCCCTGAGAATGGAGTCAATTTAGTGGCGAATTTACCGATATTGTAGATACACCGCTGATCCAATGTGGGAGCGGCGGTGCGACGACTCGACTTGCTCGCGAATGCGGTCGGTCAGACACATTGACACTGACTGACACACCGCCTTCGCGAGCAAGCCCATTCCCACATTGACTGCACTGCGACGAAAGATCAGGTTGGCTTGGCTTCGGCCAACGCCTGCTGCGCCAGCTCCTTCTCCGCCTCCTTCAAATCATCCTCACTGATCATCTCGGCAATCGCACGCAACCGCTCAACCACGCGCGCATTCACCGTGCCTTCGGGGAATTGCCCTTCTTCGTCCGGTTCACCGGCAGGCTCGCCCACCAACAGGCTCAGCGCCTCGTCGGCCTGGCGCACGGCATAGATATGGAACTGCCCGTCGCGCACGGCTTGCAGCACCTTCTCATCGAGCATCAGCGTGGCCACGTTGGCCTGCGGAATGATCGCGCCCTGCTCGCCGGTCAAGCCGCGTGCTTCACAGAGGCGGAAGAAGCCTTCGATCTTCTCGTTGACCCCACCCACCGCCTGCACTTCACCGAACTGGTTGATTGAGCCGGTGATGGCAAAGCACTGCTTGAGCGGCGTTTTCGACAAGGCCGAAATCAAGGTGCACGCCTCGCCCAGAGACGCACTGTCGCCGTCCACGTAACCGTAGGACTGCTCCAACGCGATACTGGCCGAGATCGCCAGCGGGAATTCCTGGGCATAACGACTGCCCAGGTAACCGGTGAGGATCATCACGCCCTTGGAGTGGATCGGCTGGCCGAGGTTAACTTCGCGCTCGATGTCGACAATACCGCTGCCGCCCGGGTACACCGTGGCGGAAATCCGCGCCGGTACGCCGAAGGCCGAATCGCCGACTTCCAGCACCGTCAGCCCGTTGCACTTGCCCACCGCCGCACCGGCGGTGTCGATCAGGATGACCCCGGCAAGCATGTCGTCGAGAATCCGCGCCGATACCCGCCCGGTGCGCGTGGCCTTGGCCTTGAGCGCCCGTTCGATATGGCCGGCATCCGTCATCTCGTCGCCCGCCAGGTGGCGGATAAAGTCCGCCTCGCTGACCAGTTGGAACAAGTCGCCAATGCGCGCCGACAAACGGCCCTGATGCTCTGCCAACCGAGCGCTGTAAGTGGCCAACCGCGCCACTGCGTCCGAGGTCAGCGGCGCCATGCCTTCTTCCGACGTGCGGGTTTTGAGCAACTGGGCGAACTGTTCCAGGCTCTCGTCGACCATCGGGATGTCTTCGTCGAAGTCCACCAGCACGCGGAACATCTCCTGGAAGTCCGGGTCGGCGTCCTGCAACGCGTAGTACAGCTGGCGCGAGCCAATGATGATGACCTTGACCTGCAACGGGATCATCTGCGGGTTGAGGGTCACGGTGGCCAAACGGCCCAGCTCGCCCAGCGGCGATTCCATCTTCAGCTTGCGCGACTGCAAGGAGCGCTTGAGCGCGTCCCACACAAACGGCTCGCTGAGCATTTTTTCGGCTTCCAGGATCAGGAAACCGCCATTGGCACGGTGCAACGCGCCCGGACGCAACTGGCGATAGGTGGTGTAGAGCGCGCCTTGGTCGGTGCTGTATTCGATACGGCCGAACAGGTTGTCGTAGGTCGGGTGCGGTTCAAACACCACCGGCGCGCCACCGTTGACCGGGTGGCCCGCCACCAGGCTTGGGCAGTATTGCTCTTCGAGCAGCTTGCGCGCCTGGGCGTCGGTCTTGGCGTCATCCACCAGTTGCTCGACCACGGTTTTGAGCAGGTACACCTGCATGGCTTGCAGGTAACCGCAAACGGCTGCGTTCTCTGCGTACTTCTCCGACAAAGGCGCCAGCAAAGGTTGCAGGGCCAGGGTGATGGTTTCTTCGTTGAATTGGCGCAGTTGGTTGTTGGACTCACGCTTCCACTGCGGCAGGCTGGCCAGTTCTTCGTTGAGGCGCTCTTCCAGCTCGGAAATATCCGTGTGGAAGCGCTCGCGATCGACTTCCGGCAGTTGCGAGAACTCGGCTTCGTCCAGCGCCTTGCCGTCGAGCATCGGCGTGAAGGCGACGTTGGAGCTGTCGCGGTACAGCGCCACGTCTTTTTCCAGTGCCAGACGCTCGATCACGTCCAAGGCTTTGTCGTAACGCTGGTTGAAAGCGCGGTCGATGGCGCTTTTGCGCTGTTGATAGGTGGGGTGCTCGAACACGGCCGGGAACGTGGCGACAAGGTTGTCGACCAAGCCGTTGATATCGGCAATGAACGCCGCCGCAGCGCCGCCGGGTAATTCCAGCGCACGCGGTTCGCGCGGCTCATCAAAATTGTTGACGTAGACCCAGTCCGACGGGGTCTGCAGGCGCTTGCCTTCGGCCTTCAGGTAGCGTTTGACGAACGAAAAGCGGCCGGTACCGGGCTCGCCCATGACAAACACGTTGTAACCGGGGCGTGGCATCGCCACACCGAACTGCAACGCTTCTACTGCGCGTTCCTGGCCAAGCACACCGCGAAAGGGCTCCAAATCATTGGTGGTCGAGAAGCTGAACTGTTCAGCGGAGAAAGGGCGAGTCAGCGCTTCGGGCGCTAGACGCAAGCTGGCAGCAACAGGATCAGGCATCGGGCTTCCTTACATCAGGCGGGGCAGATGACGGCATTCTGGCTCTCGCTTGCGCGCTCTGGCAAGGCGAGCCTGTGGGAAAGCATAGACACGGGATGCGTCTTACAAAAAAATCGCTGCCACGCTCGACAACCACACCGATTGTTTTATAAAAAATAACGGAACCCTGGGAACGTGCCTAAACTCCAAACTGCGCGGGTTGGACTAATAACTGGCCCCTAGGGCGCTGCGACGCGCCTGAACCCTTGTCCATTGGTTTGCACACAAAGAGAACAAAGCTATGAAACGGATCCTTCTTGGTACTCTCTTCACCGTTGTCTCCCTCAATGCAATGGCTGAATCACCAGGTGGCCCGAACTGCGGTTGGGGCAACATGTTGTTCGAAGGCCAGCGCGGTACTCCAGCTCACTTCCTCGCTTCCACCACCAACGGCACCTCGGGTAACGCCACCTTCGGCATGACCTCGGGCACCAACGGCTGCAGCACCAACAGCGCCCTGACCTACGGCGGCAAGTCCTGGATTGCCATGAATGGCATGATGAACGAGCTGTCCGAAGACATGGCCAAAGGCAACGGCGAAGCGCTGACCACCTACGCGGTGGTACTGGGCGTTGCACCGGAAGATCGCGAGCACTTCGCGGCCGTGACCCACGAGCACTTCCAGCAGATCTTCAGCAAAGCTGACGTGACCGCCGACGACGTGCACAACAACACCCTGGCTGTACTGAAAAGCGATACCCGCCTGGCCAAATACGCCACCCAGGCTTAAGCTCGACTTGCCCGCGCCTTTTGAGGCGCGGGTTTTATTTTCTGGCTTTATTTTTGGTTCTATTTTTGGGCCCGCCTCCCCTTTGGGTCTCACTACTTCCGACTTAAGTTGCCCTTATGCTCAAACGCTTTGCCTGGCTGGCACTCTTCGCCTGCGCCCCGCTGTACGCGGCGCCGCATATTGATGACCAACGTTTGCAGCAACTGGCCAACGATCCGTTCTGGCTGTCTTTGGGCCATTACGAAGCCGGCAAGCTCAAAGGTTGGCGCAGCTATGTCAGCGACAAAAAGTTCTTCCTCGCCCCCGATGGCGCCCACCACCCGGACCAGGAACTACAGGCCACCGTGGAGGCGCTGTACGCCCCGGCCAGCCTCGGTGAAAAACACGCCCAATGCGTTTACCCCGCACGTACCCGATGGCTCAAGAGTCAGTTGAACCTGACCGATTTGCCTGCACTGGAGTGCAAGGAATTCACCCAATGGTTCAAGGACGTCGCACCCCACAGCGCGGTGATGATCTTCCCGGCGGCCTACCTCAACAGCCCGTCGTCGATGTTCGGCCACACCTTACTGCGTATCGACCAGGCTGACGTGCAAAGCAACAACACCGCGCTGCTCAGTTATGCGATCAACTTCGGTGCCTATATAGAAGGCTCCGACAACAGCATCCTCTACGCCTGGAAAGGCCTGATGGGCGGCTATCCCGGCCTGTTCGCGCTGGTGCCGTACCAGGAAAAACTTTCGGAGTACCGCAGCCTCGAAAACCGCGACCTGTGGGAATACCGCCTGAACCTCACCGAAGTCGAGACCAAACGCATGGTCGAGCACGTATGGGAGCTCAAGCAGATCCAGTTCGATTACTTCTTCTTCGATGAAAACTGCTCCTATCGCCTGCTGGAGTTGCTGCAAGTGGCGCGCCCGAGCCTGCGCCTGACCGAGCAATTCCCGCTCACGGCGATCCCGACCGACACCGTCAAAGCCGTGAAAGAAGCGGGTTTGGTGGAGAAGATCGACTACCGCCCATCCCGCGAGCGTGAACTGCTCGAACGCGCCAAACCCTTGGATAGCGATGAGCAGCAGTGGGTGCTGAAAATCAGCGATGACCAGAAGCAATTGCAGGAACCGGCCTTCAAAGCCCTGCCCCGCGAGCGTCAGGCGCTGATTATCGACGCCGCCTATCGCCTCGGCCGCTACCGAGCCAATGGCCTGGAGCGCGACACCGAACGCTCGCAGCGCAGCTTCGAACTGCTGCGCGCGATCAACCAGAACCCGGCGCCCGACCTCAAGATTGAACGCCCCGGCCTGCCCGAAGACGGCCACGAGTCGCGCACCTGGCAAGCCGGCATCGGCACCCGCGGCAGCAAAACCTTCGGCGAATACGGCCTGCGCATGGCCTACCACGACCTCAACGACAACGCCGAAGGCTTCCCGCTGGGCGCGCAGATCGAAATCCTGCAAATGAAACTGCGCCAGTACGAAGGCAACCACTGGCAGCTGCAGCAACTGGACCTGGCCACCATCCGCTCCCTGACCCCGCGCAATGCGCTGTTGCAACCGTGGTCCTGGCAAGTGACCGGCGGCCTGGAGCGCGTGCCGGGCAAACACGACGACGAAACCCTGGTTGCCCACGTCAACGGCGGCGCCGGCGGCACCTGGCAACTCACCGACGACATGCTGGGTTTTGCCCTGGGCACCGTGCGTGTCGAGCATAACAACGACTTCAGCGAAGCCATCTCCCCGGCTGCCGGGTTCAACACCGGCGTGCTGTGGAAAAATCCGCTGGGCAATCTGAGCCTTGAGGCCAAGGGTGACTTCTTCACCAATGGCGAAGTGCGGCGCAGCATCAGCCTGAACCAGCAGTGGGAATTGTCGCGCAACCTGGGCCTGCGCTTGAGTGCCCAGCGTGAGTACAGCCACCTTTCCACGCCGGTGAATGAAGTGATGCTTGAAGTGAAGTGGTATCACTATTAACCACCCCAGATCGTTCCCACGCTCCGCGTGGGCACGCATCCTGTGGCGCTCCGCGTCACGCCTTTAAAGCGGACGCAGAGCGTCCAGGGCGGCGTTCCCACGCAGAGCGTGGGAACGATCAATGGCGGAGTGTCAGTTGTTGATTTTTTAGCTGACCCACCGTCATCGCAGGCAAGCCAGCTCCCACAGTTTTTTGCGCCTGGCTTGAGTACTGCGCCCGCCGCAGCTCAAATGTGGGAGCGTATATCCCTGTGGCGAGGGAGCTTGCTCCCGCTGGACTGCGCAGCAGTCCCGATCTTTTGGGGCCGCTTCGCGCCCCAGCGGGAGCAAGCTCCCTCGCCACAGGGCAGCGCCTGGCTTTAGGCGGCGGGCGTCATCGCCTGGGTGAGGTCGTCGACGACGGCTTTGCCCATTTCACACAGGTAATGCGCGGCCCAGGCGTATTGCTCGCCGCGCACGTCCATGGCGGCTTCCATAGCGAGTTTCTTTGAGTAAAAAAGCAGGGTGGAGGCGTGTTCCAGGGCTTGCTCGATGGGCATGCCGGCATTGATGCGGAACAGCGGCTTTTGGTTTTCGCCGTAGTCGCCAAAGGTGACGACGCCGAGGGTGGTGATTGAGGACAGGGGTGGATCGGGGACGACTTTAGACATGGTGTACCTGCTAAGTGAGATAAAGGACCACCAGAGCACGTCGCTAAACATGAAAGGGTGGCAGCTGTACGCAGGTTAGCGAACCGGTCACCTAGACACCCGGCAGATCCGAAGATCTCCCGCGCACAGCCGCCATAACACGATATCGACAGGTATAAAAACCGCCTGCCAAGTGTGTAAAGAGGATGAGTCTCGATGGTTCGGGTCGCTAAACCCGGCCGCTGTTTTCACAGCGGAGCCAGGAGACTAGTGCCCCAAACCCTAAGGCACAATAGGCCAGCGATTCTCTAGGAAACGTCCTGCAAGTTAAAGGGAATCGTCGTTAATGGCCCTTTAATAGATCGTTCCCACGCTCCGCGTGGGCATGCATCCTGTGACGCTCCGCGTCACGACCTTAAAGCGGACGCAGAGCGTCCTGAGCTGCATTCCCACGCAGAGCGTGGGAACGAGCGCTAACCCTTTAACTCAACACTTTTCTCACCGCCCTTTCACGCCTCCCCGACAAATCCCTGACTAGACTTCCCCTATCAGCCGTAAAGCGGCCAGGGAGTACGCCATGTGGCGGTCTGCGGTAATGCTGTGTGCGCTAGTGTGGTTGTCGGGTTGCCAGTCCACCCATCAGGATTTAATCGCCAAGGGTTATCCTCCGGCCTTTGCCGATGGCTTTGACGACGGTTGCAGCAGTGGTCGCCAAGCGGCTGGTGTGATCAGTGGGGAGTTTCGCAAGAATGTGCCGCGCTATCTCAAAGACCGTGAATACGCCGAAGGCTGGGAAGACGGCTTTCGCCAGTGCAAGGCCATGCGTGAGAACGAGGAGTTACGTGACTACAAAGACAACCACTGGGATGACCGTGAACGCGCCTGGCAGCAGGAGAAGGACCGTGACGCGGCCCGCGTCTATCGCCCGTAGTAGGTGGTTTTTCTGAAAAGCGGACGCAGAGCGTCAAAGGCGGCATGCCCACGCAGAGCGTGGGAACGATCGCACGGTGAACATGGCCCAACCTCCATAGAGGGAGAACACCATGAGCCGAGCTTTTGTAAACGAAGACAACGCCGCCGCCCAGGCCGATCAGCCGGTGGAGCGCCAGGTGAGTGAGCAGCCCAACCGCCTCACCGCGCAAGGGTTGGCGCAGTTGCAAGCCAAGGTTGCGCAGTTGCAGCAAGAACACAGCCTCGAATCCGCCAAGGACGATAAACAACGCCTGGCGGACCTTGAGCGCGATTTGCGCTACTTCAACCAGCGCGTGCAAAGCGCCCAAGTGGTAGCACCGGCCACCTCCACCGATAAGGTCCAGATCGGCAGTTGGGTCACTTTCGCCAACGAGCACGACGAGCAGCAGCGCATTCAACTGGTCGGTGAAGACCAGGCCGATGCCACTGCCCACCTGATCAACTGGGGCTCACCGTTGGGCCGCGCATTGCTGGGCGCCCAAGTAGGCGACGAGGTGCTGTGGAAGCGCCCCGTCGGCGATCAGTTGATCGAGGTGCTGCGTGTGGAGCCCGAGGTTTAGACGATGCCTTGGGCCAACATCGCATCGGCGACTTTTACAAAGCCCGCGATATTCGCGCCCTTCACGTAATTGACCCGACCGTTTTCTTCGCCGTAATGCACGCAGGCGTGATGGATCGACTGCATGATGGCGTGCAGTTTGCTGTCGACTTCGCCAGCGGTCCACAGCAGGCGCATGGCGTTCTGCGACATTTCCAGGCCACTCACGGCCACGCCACCGGCGTTGGAAGCTTTGCCCGGCGCGAACAGAATGCCCGCCTCGATAAAGATATCCACAGCCTCCAAAGTGGTCGGCATGTTGGCGCCTTCGGCCACGCAAATGCAGCCGTTGCGCAGCAGCGTGCGGGCGGCTTCGGCGTCGAGTTCGTTCTGGGTGGCGCAGGGCAAAGCGATGTCGCAGGCCAGTTCCCATGGCGTCTTACCGGCGCGAAATTCCAGCCCGTAACGAGAAGCCAATTCACTGATGCGCCCGCGCTGCACGTTTTTGAGCTCCAACAGCGCCGACCATTGCGCCTCGGTCAATCCGCTTTCGGCGTACAGCGTGCCTTCGGAGTCGGAGAGGGAAACCACCTTGCCGCCCAGGTCCATGACTTTGCGCGCGGCGTACTGCGCGACGTTGCCGGAACCCGAAACGGCTACACGCTTGCCTTCGACCCGCTGGCCGTTGCGCTTGAGCATTTCTTCAGCAAAGTACACACAGCCAAAACCGGTGGCTTCAGGGCGGACCAGGCTGCCACCGTAGGTCATGCCTTTGCCGGTCAGCACTGAGGTGAACTGATTGCTCAGGCGTTTGTACTGGCCAAACAAAAAACCGATTTCACGCGCACCCACGCCGATATCGCCGGCCGGCACGTCGACGTCTGCGCCGATGTGGCGGTACAGCTCGCTCATGAATGCCTGGCAAAAACGCATCACTTCGGCATCGCTCTTGCCCTTGGGGTCGAAGTCCGAGCCACCTTTGCCGCCGCCCATGGGCAGCGAGGTCAGGGAATTTTTAAAGGTTTGTTCGAAGGCGAGAAATTTCAGCACGCCCAAATTCACCGAAGGGTGAAAACGCAGGCCACCTTTATAAGGGCCGATGGCGCTGTTCATCTGGATGCGGAACCCGCGATTGACCTGAACCTTGCCGTGATCATCCACCCACGACACCCGGAAGGTGATCGCGCGTTCCGGCTCGCAGATGCGCTCCAGAATGCCCGAGGTCAGGTAGTGGGGGTTGGCTTCGAGAAACGGCCACAGGCTGCGCAGGACTTCTTCTACGGCCTGGTGGAATTCCGGCTGGTCGGGGTCGCGTTTCTTGAGGCGGAAAAGGAAGGATTCGACAGATTCGATCATGGAGAAGTCTCGGCAAATTGATTGTTTTTAAGGGAGATTGAGCCGGACCTTAGCAATTCATGTTGCACCTGAAAAGCGCAAGATGTCGCCTTTGTGAATTTAAATGGTGCATTGGATATAAATTAATGGGCTTTTTTGCACCATGAGAGGGATTTCAACTCAGAGCATGCACCAACAGTTAAACCGTCTTCGCGAGCAAGCCCGCTCCCACATTTGATCGGGTTGTCACATTGAAATGCGGTCGAATGTGGGAGCGGGCTTGCTCGCGAATGAATCCACCTCGGTCTCATTGAAAAAACGCGCAAAAAAAAACGGAGCCCAAAGGCTCCGCTCTTTTAAACCAGCCCAACTCAGGCCAGTTTTTTGTGCCGTACACGGTGCGGCTGGGCAGCAGCATCGCCCAAACGCTTCTTACGGTCCGCTTCGTACTCGGTGTAGTTACCTTCGAAGAACACCGCTTGGGAGTCATCTTCGTAGGCCAGGATGTGCGTCGCGACGCGGTCCAGGAACCACCGATCGTGAGAGATCACAATGGCGGCGCCCGGGAAGTCCAGCAGGGCTTCTTCCAGGGAACGCAGGGTTTCAACGTCGAGGTCGTTGGACGGTTCGTCGAGCAGCAACACGTTGCCGCCTTCTTTCAAGGTCAGGGCCAGGTGCAAGCGACCGCGCTCACCACCGGACAGGTCCTTGACGAACTTCTGCTGGTCGCCGCCCTTGAAGTTGAAACGGCCGACGTAGGTGCGCGACGGGATCTCATAGTTGCCGATGCGGATCTGGTCCGAACCCTCGGAGACTTGCTGGAATACCGTTTTGCTGCCATCGAGGTCTTCACGGCTCTGGTCCACACAGGCCAGTTGCACGGTTTCACCGATTTCGATGCTGCCCGAGTCCGGGGTTTCCTTGCCCATCAGCATGCGGAACAGCGTGGATTTACCCGCACCGTTACCCCCGATAACGCCGACGATCGCGCCTTTTGGCATGGAGAACGACAGGTTGTCGATCAACACACGGTCGCCATAGCCTTTGCAGACGTTCTTGAATTCGATGACCTTGTCACCCAGGCGCGGGCCGGCCGGGATGTAGATCTCGTTGGTTTCGCTGCGCTTCTGGAATTCCTGCGACTGCATTTCTTCAAAGCGTTGCAGACGTGCCTTGGATTTGGACTGGCGGGCCTTGGCGCCTTTGCGCACCCACTCCAGTTCTTCCTTCATGGCTTTTTCGTGGGCCGATTGCTGCTTGGATTCGGCGGCCAGACGGTCGGACTTGGCTTCCAGCCAACCGGAGTAGTTGCCCTCGTAAGGGATACCGGCGCCACGGTCGAGCTCGAGGATCCAGCCGGCGACGTTGTCGAGGAAGTAACGGTCGTGCGTGATCGCTACCACGGTGCCCGGGAAGTCGTGCAGGAAGTGCTCCAGCCAGGCGACGGAATCGGCGTCCAAGTGGTTGGTCGGTTCGTCGAGCAGCAGCATGTCGGGGGCCGACAGCAGCAGGCGGCACAGGGCCACACGGCGTTTTTCACCGCCGGAGAGGAATTCGACCTTGGCGTCCCACGCAGGCAGCCGCAGCGCGTCGGCGGCGACTTCCAGCTGGCGCTCCAGGTTGTGGCCGTCGCCAGCCTGCAGGATGGCTTCGAGCTTGGCCTGTTCGGCGGCCAGCTTGTCGAAGTCGGCATCTTCTTCGGCGTAGGCGGCGTAGACCTCGTCCAGGCGGGCCTGGGCGTTCTTGATCACGGCCACCGCTTCCTCGACCACTTCACGCACGGTCTTGGTCGGGTCCAGGATCGGCTCTTGCGGCAGGTAGCCGATGTTCAGTTCGGGCATCGGGCGCGCTTCGCCTTCGAACTCGGTGTCGACGCCGGCCATGATTTTCAGCAGCGTGGACTTACCCGAACCGTTGAGGCCGAGCACGCCGATCTTGGCGCCGGGGAAGAAGGACAGCGAAATGTTTTTCAGGATTTCCCGCTTCGGCGGAACAACTTTTCCCAGCCGATGCATGGTGAAGACGTATTGAGCCATGGTGAACCTAGCGTCAGTGACTGATGAATTAAGCGGGCGAAGCCCGTGCCAGGCCATGCGCCGCGCGGGCCGTTGACTATCATCAATGCCTGCGAGCGGAAAAAGCCTGAATGTCTGGGGCTGGAACGCCCCCGCGTAACCGGCAAAGCTACCTGAATGCGCTTGGGCAGTCCAGCCAGGCGGGGCTGGCACTTTGCCACAAGGCAAGGCATGCTAGCCGCCCTCCGGGCGTCCGGCTTATAGTGCACGTCGCGCGCCAATCCAGCCAAACCGCAGGATCACAGCTTGTCCAAAGTCACGCCGCCCACGCCCTTGCGCGCCGCTCATATAGCGCCGGGCGCGCCCCTGCACGGCACTTTTAAAGGCGCGTTGGCGATGCTGGTGCTGGTGCTGCTGGCGTTGTTGTTCTGGCAACTGCTGGACCAACTGCAGCAAAACCAGAAAAACCAGCAGCAATACACCATCGACTACAGTGCCGACCTGGCTGAACAAATCAGCCTGAATATGGCCCTGAGCGCGAAAATCGCCCTGAACCTGCTGCCGATGGTCGAGCCGCCGCGCAACGACGAACAGCAACAAGCGCTGATGCGCACCTTGCAGCGTTCGCTGCCGGAGCTGCGCAGTTTTGCCCTGCTCGCCCCCAGCGGTGCGCTGATCAGTGACAGCGCCAAAGACAGCCAGGACCGCGCCTGGCTCGAAGAACTGGTGCAGCGCAGCCATTCGCAACCTTATTACCTGAGCAACAATGCCGACGGCACCCTGATCTATTTGTTGCTGCAACAGCCCAGTGGCGGCTCGAAAATGTACTGGGCCTTGCGCTTGGCGCCCAACTACCTGAGCAACCTCACCCACCAGGACAGCCAGGGCCAGCGGCCGATGTGGGCCATCGAGAACCGCCTGAACCACCGTGTGGTCAGCCGTGACAACGGCATGCCGGCACAATGGGCCACGGCATTGACGCCGGATGAATTGAACAAAAGCGTACTGGTCACGCCCTTGAGTAAAAGCGACTGGCAATTGCGCGGGCTGTTCGACCGCAGCGCAGTGCTGGAACAACTGCTGCCGGCGTTTATCGGCAAATGCCTGCTGGGCCTGGCGTTCTCGCTGATCCCGCTGATCGTTTTGCTGAACATGCGCCGCCGCCAGCGCCAGGTGCATGAGGGCCGCCGACGTTATCAGGATATTTTCGAAGGCACTGGCGTGGCCCTGTGCGTGTTGGACCTGTCGGGGCTCAAGGCGTTTTTTGACAAAACCCACATGCAGACCCGAGAGCAACTAAAGGCCTGGTTGCACAACAACGCCGCAGAACGCCAGCAACTGCTCAAGGAATTGCGCATTACCGAAGTCAACCAGGTGGCCGTGCGCCTGTTGAATGTAGGCTCGTGCGAGGAAGCCTGGGAACGCCTGATCGATGATTGCCCACGCAATGCCACCGCCATTGGCTATCAAGTGCTTGAGGCGGTGCTGACCCAGCAAAAACAGCTGGAGCTGGAAATCCAGCTCAATGACGTCGCCGGCAACGACCAATACCTGTGGCTGGTGATGCGCCTGCCGGAGCAGCAGGACGACTTCAAGGCCGTGATCCTCAGCATCAGCGATATCACCAGCCGCAAGCTGATCGAGCTGTCGCTGGTGGAGCGCGAGAGTTTCTGGTCGGACGTGGTGCGCACCGTGCCCGACCATCTGTATGTACAGGACGTGATCAGCCAGCGGATGATTTTCAGCAACCACCATTTGGGCCACACCCTGGGCTATAACAAGCCCGAACTGCAGCAAATGGGCGAGTATTTCTGGGAAATCCTGCTGCACCCCGAGGATGCCGAGTATTACCACGACTTGCGCCAGCAACAGCGCGAAGTCGGCTACACCACCCAGCTGCAATGCCAGCTGCGCTTTCGTCATCGCAATAACCAGTGGCGGCGCTTTGATATCCGCGAGCAGGCCCTGGCCCGCGACAAAACCGCAGTGGTCACGCGCATCATCGGCGTGGCCAAGGACATTACCGACCAGATCGAAGCCAGCGAATCCCTGCGTGACAGCGAGCAGCGCTACCGCATGCTGGCCGAAAGCATCAGCGACGTGATCTGCTCCACCGACAGCCAACTGGCTCTCAACTACATCAGCCCTTCGGTGAATACCGTACTGGGTTATGACGTGGAATGGGTGTTCAAGAACGGCTGGCAGTCGATCATCGCCAACCCGCAGCAGTTGACCGGCATTTACAGCCTGATGGAACAGGTCAGCCGTGCGCTGGGCGATCCCGTAGCGTTGAACACGCTGCGTGATGACGTACAAACCCAGATGTTCCTGTTCGACTGCCTGCGCGCCGATGGCCGCAAGGTGCCGATCGAGCTGCGCCTGGTGCTGGTGTGGGACGAGCACGGCGCGTTTGAAGGCATCCTCGGTGTGGGCCGTGATATCAGCCAGCAACGCCGCGCCGAAAAAGACCTGCGCATGGCGGCCACGGTATTCGAGCACTCCACCTCTGCAATCCTCATTACCGACCCTGCGGGCTATATCGTGCAGGCCAACGAGGCGTTCAGCCGGGTCAGCGGCTATGCCGTGGCGGACGTGCTCGACCAGTTGCCGAACATGCTCACGGTGGACGAACAGCAGGAAGCCCACCTGCGTTACGTGCTCAAGCAGCTGCATCAGCACAGCACCTGGGAAGGTGAAGTGTGGCTCAAGCGGCGCAATGGCGAGCATTACCCGGCCTGGGTCGGCATTACCGCCGTGTTCGACGATGAAGGCGACCTGGCCAGCTACGTGTGTTTCTTCAGCGATATCAGCGAGCGCAAGGCCAGCGAACAGCGCATCCACCGCCTGGCGTATTACGACGCCCTGACCCACCTGCCCAACCGCACGCTATTCCAGGACCGCCTGCACACCGCGTTGCAGTCGGCCGAACGGCAGAAGTCGTGGGTGGTGCTGATGTTCCTCGACCTCGACCGCTTCAAGCCGATCAACGATTCCCTGGGCCACGCCGCCGGCGACCGCATGCTCAAGGAAATGGCCACCCGCCTGCTCGGTTGCGTGGCCGAAGACGACACCGTGGCACGCATGGGCGGCGACGAGTTCACCTTGCTGCTGCAACCACGGGTGAGCCGCGAGATGGCGTTGAACCGCGCAATTACCGTGGCCGAGCAGATCCTCGCAAGCCTGGTGAAGCCATTTGTGCTGGAAGGCCGCGAGTTCTTTGTGACCGCCAGTATCGGCATCGCCTTGAGCCCGCAGGACGGCAACGAGCTGAGCCAGTTGATGAAAAACGCCGACACGGCGATGTACCACGCCAAGGAGCGCGGCAAGAATAACTTCCAGTTCTATCAAGCCGACATGAACGCCAGCGCCCTTGAGCGTCTGGAGCTGGAAAGCGACCTGCGCCATGCCTTGGACCAGAACGAATTCGTGCTGTATTACCAACCGCAGTTCAGCGGCGACGGCAAGCGCCTGACCGGCGCCGAAGCCCTGCTGCGCTGGCGTCACCCACGCCGAGGGCTGGTGCCGCCGGGGGATTTCATCCCGGTACTGGAGGAATTGGGGCTGGTGGTGGACGTGGGCGACTGGGTGATCGCGGAAGCCTGCCGCCAGCTCAAGACCTGGCACCAGAACAAGGTGCGCGTGCCGAAAGTCTCGGTGAACATCTCGGCGCGCCAATTCTCCGATGGGCAATTGGGCGAGCGCATCGCGACCATTCTCAAGGACACCGGCCTGCCGCCGGCGTGCCTGGAGCTGGAGCTGACCGAAAGCATCCTGATGCGTGAGGTCAACGAAGCCATGCAGATCCTCGCCAGCCTGAAAAACCTGGGCCTGAGCATCGCGGTGGACGACTTCGGCACCGGTTATTCGTCGCTCAACTACCTCAAGCAATTCCCCATCGATGTGTTGAAGATCGACCGCACCTTTGTCGACGGCCTGCCGTCCGGCGAGCAGGACGCGCAAATTGCCCGCGCAATTATCGCCATGGCCCACAGCCTCAACCTGGCGGTGATCGCCGAGGGCGTGGAAACCCATGAGCAGCTGGATTTCCTGCGTGAGCATGGTTGCGATGAAGTGCAGGGTTATCTGTTTGGGCGGCCGATGCCGGCGAATCGGTTTGAGGCGCAGTTCAGTAACGACGCGTTGTTCATGTTCGACTGAAGCCCAGTGGTGGGGCTGATGGCCTCTTCGCGAGCAAGCCCGCTCCCACACTTGACCGAGTTCCAACTTTGAAATGCAATCGAATGTGGGAGCGGGCTTGCTCGCGAAGAGGCCAGTCAAGGCACCGCCCATCCCTGGATGAGCCCCACTTGTCCGCGACATGATGTCCTTTCATATGCCATCTAAAACCCATTGGGTTAGAATGCCCTCCTTTTCTGCCCCCGATCCTTGAGGACCGCCATGTTCAGCCGTGATTTGACTATTGCCAAGTACGACGCCGATCTCTTCGCCGCCATGCAGCAAGAAGCCGTGCGTCAGGAAGAGCACATTGAACTGATCGCTTCGGAAAACTACACCAGCCCTGCGGTGATGGAGGCTCAAGGTTCGGTTCTGACCAACAAGTACGCCGAAGGCTACCCAGGCAAGCGCTACTACGGTGGTTGCGAGTACGTCGACGTGGTTGAGCAACTGGCTATCGACCGTGCCAAGGAACTGTTCGGCGCCGATTACGCCAACGTCCAGCCACACGCCGGCTCCCAAGCCAACAGCGCCGTGTACCTGGCCCTGCTGCAAGGCGGCGACACCATCCTGGGCATGAGCCTGGCACACGGCGGTCACCTGACCCACGGCGCCAGCGTTTCCTCCTCCGGCAAGCTGTACAACGCCGTTCAGTACGGTATCGATGCCAATGGCCTGATCGACTACGACGAAGTCGAGCGCCTGGCCGTTGAGCACAAGCCAAAAATGATCGTGGCCGGTTTCTCTGCCTACTCGCAGATCCTGGATTTCCCACGTTTCCGCGAAATCGCCGACAAGGTTGGCGCATACCTGTTCGTGGACATGGCTCACGTAGCCGGTCTGGTCGCCGCTGGCGTCTACCCGAACCCGGTGCCATTCGCTGACGTCGTGACCACCACTACCCACAAGACCCTGCGCGGTCCACGTGGCGGCCTGATCCTGGCGCGCGCCAACGCCGAGATCGAGAAGAAGCTCAACTCCGCGGTATTCCCAGGCGCCCAGGGCGGCCCACTGGAGCACGTCATCGCTGCCAAAGCGATCTGCTTCAAAGAAGCCCTGCAGCCTGAGTTCAAGACTTACCAGCAACAAGTGGTGAAGAACGCCCAGACCATGGCCAGCGTGTTTATCGAGCGCGGCTTTGACGTGGTCTCCGGCGGTACTGAAAACCATCTGTTCCTGCTGTCGCTGATCAAGCAGGACATTTCCGGTAAAGATGCTGACGCCGCCCTGGGCAAAGCCTTCATCACCGTGAACAAAAACTCCGTGCCGAACGACCCACGTTCGCCGTTCGTCACCTCCGGCCTGCGCTTCGGCACCCCGGCTGTGACCACTCGTGGCTTTAAAGAAGCAGAGTGCCAAGAGCTGGCCGGCTGGATCTGCGACATCCTGGCAGACCTTAACAACGAAGCCGTGATCGACGCGGTCCGTGAGAAGGTCAAGGCCATCTGCAAAAAGCTGCCGGTGTACGGCGCTTGATTGCAGTTGCTTGAATAAAAAGCCCGGCTCTTGAGCCGGGCTTTTTTATGCCTGAAAAACGGCTCTCTGACCTTGAAACCGAATCAAATGTGGGAGCGGGCTTGCTCGCGAAAGCGGTCTTTCAGTTGATACTTGTGCTAACTGAACCACCGTATTCGCGAGCAAGCCCGCTCCCACATATTTGACCGTGTTTCAGGTCAGGACTGGTAGACGCGATGGAAGCCTTCGCGGATTTTGTCCTCCGGCAACTCATCGGCAATAAACACAATCACACTTTCGCGCGCCTCGCCCTCGGCCCATTCGGTGTCCCAATCGAAACCGTAAAGCTTGAGCACGCCCTGGAACACCATGCGCCGATCTTCCCCGGCAATATTCAGCACGCCTTTGTAGCGCAGCAGTTGTTTGCCGTGGTCTTCCAGCAGTTCGTTCATAAACTCGCTGAGCCGATCAATATCCAGCGGCTGGTCGGTGCGTAGCACCAGGCTGGAAATGCGGTCGATGGACGGCGCGGCACTGACCGGGCGCAGGCTCATGCCCGCGTTGAGGTTGAAGCCGCGCACGTCGAGCAGCTCGGCCAGGTCGATGGCGCCGTGGTCGACCACCCGAATCGGCGCGCGGCGGTTGATGCGGGTCAGGCGCTGGCTGAGGGCGTCGAAGCTCGCTTCGTCCACCAGGTCGCGCTTGCTCACCAGCAGGCGGTCGGCAAAACCGATCTGGGCCTGGGCGATGGTCTGGGTCAGGTGATGCTCGGCGTGGGCCGCGTCCACCAAGGTGATGATGCCGTCGAGGATGTAGCGCTCGCGCAATTCCTCGTCGATGAAAAAGGTCTGGGCCACGGGCGCAGGGTCGGCCAGGCCGGTGCACTCGATCACCAGGCGGTCGAAGGCGATTTCGCCGCTGTCCAGGCGTTCGAGCAGCAGGTACAGGGCTTTGGTCAGGTCGGTGTGGATGGTGCAGCACACGCAGCCGTTGGACAGGGTCATGACTTGCACCGGTTCGGCGCCCAACAGTTGGGTGTCGATGCCTGCATCACTGAACTCGTTTTCGATCACGGCGATTTTAAGGCCGTGCTCGGCTTTGAGCAGGTGGCGCAGCAAGGTGGTTTTGCCGGCGCCGAGGAAGCCGCTGAGGATGGTGACGGGGATGGGAGAGGACAAAAAATTCTCCTTATTATTGAAGGAACACAAAACAAATGTGGGAGCGGGCTTGCTCGCGAAGGCGGTGTATCAGCCAGCACATACATCAACTGACAGACCGCCTTCGCGAGCAAGCCCGCTCCCACAAGGGATCACCGCAACCCGTACTTACCGGGCTAGCAGCACTTGGGCCCACCCTTGCCACCGTAACGGGCTTCCTGGCGTTCCCGGAAGAACGCCTTGTAGTCCATCATCGGTTTGTCCGGGTGTTTGGTTTGCATATGCTCGACGTAGGTGTCGTAGTCGGGCATGCCGACCATCAGGCGCGCGGCCTGACCGAGGTATTTACCGAGGCGACTGATGTCATTGAACATGGTTGCAATCCTCGTTTACGCGTCCGGTACAGCCTGGAACGGGGCTTCTTTGTCCGTGCGTTCTTTGTTGCCCCAGGCGGCGACGCCGACTTTGAGCGCATAGAACAGGATGCTGAAGACCACGAACAGGAACAGCGCCGTCAGCGTTGCGTTGGTGTAGGCGTTCCAGATCACGTGTTGCATCTGGTCGATATTCTTGGCCGGCGCGAGGATCTGGCCGTTGGCCAGGGCATCGCTGTACTTCTTGGCCAGCGACAGGAAGCCGATCGCCGGGTTAGCGTCGAACAGCTTGATGAAGCCTGCGGTCACGGTGCAGATCAGCAGCCAGACAGCTGGCAGCATCGTCACCCAAATGTAGCGCTGGCGCTTCATTTTGATCAGCACAACGGTAGCGAGCATCAGCGCGATACCGGCGAGCATCTGGTTGGAGATACCGAACAGCGGCCACAAGGTGTTGATCCCGCCCAGCGGGTCGATCACGCCTTGGTACAGCAAGTAACCCCACATCGCCACGCAACCTGCGGTAGCAATCAGGTTGGCGGTCCAGGACTCGGTACGCTTGAGCGACGGCACGAAGGAGCCGAGCAAATCCTGGAGCATGAAGCGTCCGGCACGGGTGCCGGCGTCGACTGCGGTCAGGATGAACAGGGCTTCGAACAGGATCGCAAAGTGGTACCAGAACGCCATGGTGTTTTCACCCGGCAGCACACTGTGCAGGATCTGCGCGATACCAACGGCCAGGGTCGGCGCACCGCCGGCACGCGCCAGGATAGTGGTCTCGCCGATGTCATGGGCTACCGCCGTCAAGGCTTCCGGGGTAATGGCAAAACCCCAGCTGCTGACGGTTTGCGCCACCGTCACCACGTCCGCGCCGACGACCGCAGCCGGGCTGTTCATGGCGAAGTACACGCCGGGTTCGATCACCGAAGCGGCAACCATGGCCATGATCGCCACGAACGATTCCATCAGCATTGCGCCGTAACCGATGTAGCGCGAGTTGACTTCGTTATCCAGCAGCTTGGGCGTGGTGCCCGAAGAGATCAGCGCGTGGAAGCCGGAAACCGCACCGCAGGCAATGGTAATGAACAGGAACGGGAACAGACCGCCCTTCCACACCGGGCCGGTGCCGTCGATGAATTGGGTGAGGGCCGGCATTTTCAGCTCTGGCATGGTGACCAGGATGCCGATCGCCAGGGCAATGATGGTGCCGATTTTCAAGAACGTGGAGAGGTAGTCACGCGGTGCCAGGATCAGCCACACCGGCAGTACCGCTGCGACGAAACCATAGCCCACCAGCATCCAGGTGATCTGGATCCCGGTAAACGAGAAGGCCTTGGCCCACACCGGGTCAGCGGCGATTTGCCCGCCCAGCCAGATAGAACCCAGCAGCAACAGTACACCGATGACCGAGATTTCCCCAATCCGGCCCGGGCGGATGTAACGCATGTACACGCCCATGAACATCGCAATCGGGATGGTCGCCATCACCGTGAAGATGCCCCACGGGCTCTCGGCCAAGGCCTTGACCACGATCAGTGCCAGCACCGCGAGGATGATGATCATGATCAGGAAGCAGCCAAACAGCGCAATGGTCCCCGGAATGCGGCCCATCTCTTCGCGAACCATGTCCCCCAGGGAGCGGCCATTGCGACGAGTGGACAGGAACAGCACCATAAAGTCCTGCACCGCACCGGCCAGCACCACACCGGCAATCAGCCAAAGCGTGCCGGGCAGATAGCCCATTTGCGCCGCCAGTACCGGGCCGACCAACGGGCCTGCACCGGCAATCGCCGCAAAGTGGTGACCAAAAAGAATGTGTTTGTTGGTCGGCACATAGTCCAGACCGTCATTGTTGAGCACTGCGGGGGTGGCCCGCCGTGGGTCGAGCTGCATCACATGGTTAGCGATGAACAGACTGTAGTAACGGTACGCAACCAGGTAGATGGCGACAGCAGCAACCACAATCCACAAGGCGTTGATCGCCTCGCCGCGGCGCAAGGCCACTACGCCCAGGGCGCACGCTCCTACAATTGCCAGCCCCAGCCAGGGTAGGTGGCGTAGCAGGCTATTATTATTTTTCATTTTTATATTCCAGCCAGGGTGGACAGAAAGGACAGCCAGCCCGAGTTTAGCGCTGTTGGCCTTAAAGGCCACCCCCCTACGTTGGTCTAGAGCCTTGTGACAGCAAAAAAAGCAGAAATAAAAGCCCGGTGATGGCGCAGGGCTACAATCCCCTTATCTCCAGAGGGTTTGACCATGAGCGAACACCCGTCAGATCGCCGCCGTTTCCGGCGTATTGCCTTCGATGCGCGAACGACCATTGCGCAAAACAGCTGGAATTCGCCGGTGCAATTGGTGGACCTGTCGCTAAAAGGTTTGTTGGTGCAGCGCCCTGATGACTGGCAGGGCAATCGCGCTCAGCCGTTTGATGTGGATATCCGTCTGGATCCGCAGACGCATATAAAGATGCAGGTAAAACTGGCCCATGATGACCCTGGGCAGTTGGGGTTTGTGTGTGAGCACATCGATATGGAGTCGATCAGCCATTTGCGGCGGTTGATCGAGCTGAACCTCGGGGATGAGGAAGAGCTTCACCGTGAGTTAGCGGCCTTGCTGGAGATATAGCAGCCAACACCAACCAAAATGTGGTTTTGCAGTGTTATTGATTACTCGAACAGTGCATCCAGCGCCTGCTCAAGGCGCGTGACGCCAATAATCTTGATTCCCGGCGGCGATTCCTTCGGCATATTGCCCTTGGGCACGATCGCACGCTTGAAACCGTGCTTGGCCGCTTCCTTTAAACGCTCCTGGCCGCTCGGCACCGGGCGCACTTCGCCCGAGAGGCCGACCTCACCAAACACCAGCAAGTCATGGGGCAACGGCTTATTGCGCAGGCTGGACATCACCGCCGCCATCAGCGCCAGGTCGGAAGCGGTTTCCAGCACCTTGACCCCGCCGACCACGTTGAGGAACACGTCCTGGTCGTGGGTAGGAATGCCGCCGTGACGGTGCAACACCGCCAGCAGCATCGCCAATCGGTTCTGATCCAGGCCGAGCGTAACCCGGCGCGGGTTGGCCAAGTGGCTGTCATCCACCAGTGCCTGAACCTCCACCAGCATCGGCCGGGTGCCTTCCCACGTCGCCATCACCACACTGCCGGGGACTTCTTCCTGGGCGCGGGTCAGAAAAATCGCCGATGGGTTGGAGACTTCTTTCAAGCCTCGGTCAGTCATGGCGAACACGCCTAACTCGTTAACCGCACCAAAGCGGTTCTTCACCGCCCGCAGCAAACGCAGGCGGCCATCGGATTCGCCCTCAAAATACAGCACGGTGTCGACCATGTGCTCAAGCACGCGCGGGCCGGCCAGCGCGCCTTCCTTGGTTACGTGGCCGACCAGGAAAATCGCCGTGCCGCTCTGTTTGGCATAGCGCACCAACAGCGCCGCACTTTCACGCACCTGGGACACGCCGCCGGGTGCCGATTGCAGTTGTTCGGTAAAAATCGTCTGGATCGAGTCGATCACCATGACCTTGGGCTTTTCGATACGCGCCGTGGCGATGATGCTTTCGATGCAGGTTTCGGTCATGACCCGCAGTTGATCCTGGGGCAAGCCCAGGCGACGGGCGCGCATGGCCACTTGCTGCTGGGATTCTTCACCGGTGACGTACAACGCCGGCATGCGGCTGGCGATGCTGCACAGGGTTTGCAGCAAGATGGTCGATTTGCCGATGCCGGGGTCGCCGCCGATCAGCACCACCGAGCCGTCCACCAGCCCGCCGCCCAGTACACGGTCCAGCTCGCCGGACGCGGTGGAAAAACGCGGGATTTCTTCAACGCTGACTTCGGCCAACGTCTTGATCTGCGCCTGCTGCCCGGTCCAGCCGGCACGACCGGTGGGGGCAGCAGCGCCGCCGCTTTCGATCATGGTTTCCGTCAGGGTGTTCCATGCACCGCACTCGGTGCATTGGCCGGCCCACTTGGGAAAGGTCGCGCCGCACTCCGTGCAGCCGTACATGCGCTTGGCCTTTGCCATTTGAGAACCTCCAACCGAAAAACCGCGATGATAGCTCAGCGCGGCGCCGGGGTCCGGATTTCACCACTGGCCAAACGTGAAGCGCTGTTGCCGATCGGGTCTTCAGCGTTAAGGTCGGCTCCTTTGGCCTTTAACTCATCCAGCAACTCAACACGCTTGAACAGCCCGGCGTACATGGCGGCGGTCTGCCCGGCGCCGTTGCGCTGGTCGGGGTTGCAGTCGGTGGCGAGCAGGCGCTGGGCAATTTTCAGCTCGCCTTTGAAGATCGCGCCCATTAATGCGGTGTTACCGCGCTTGTCCTGCACACAGGCGTCGGCGCCGGCGTTGAGCAGGCGTTCCACGAACGGAGCCTGGCCGTGGTAAGCGGCAAGGATCAGCGCGGTGTACCCCTTGTCGTCCTGGGTGTTGAGGCTGTAGCCGGATTCGATGAAGGTGTTGAGCATGTCGATATCGCCACGGCGGGCGGCGTCAAAATAGTAGTCCTGCAACTGTGCCTTGAGTGCGACCGGGTCAGGTGACTCGGCATGGGCGACAAAGGCCAACATGGCCATCAGTAAACCGATAGAAATTCGCATGGTTTTTTTCTCCTGCAAGGAGTCGACGCCCGTCTGCGGGCGCCGACCGTCACCAACGTCAGTCAGTCAGTTTTTCTGCCAGCGCCTTGACGCGCGCCAGGTCGCCTTTTGCCACCTTGGTCACGCCAGTGCCGTACTCAGGGTCGGCCTTATAGAGGAACGACAGAATGATGTGCTTGCTCTCGTCGTCGGTGGTGGCCAGGGAGCCGCCGAAGTTTTCGATCAAGTCCTGACGCTCTTTGTTGCTATAGGAGCGGTACAAGTCACCGGCCTGCTTGAAGTTCTGCTCGCGCTGGATCTTCGCCTGTTGGGTGCTGCCCGACAGCGCCGACTGGCTGTAACGCGCGGCTTGCGGCTCCTCACGCGGCAACAGGCGGCTTGGCTGGTAGTTCACGCCTGTGGTGGTCTTGCCGGTGTTCATTGCGCCATCCTGGTTACCGTTGTTGACGGTGACACGGGGTGCGTTGATCGGCAGTTGCAGGGCGTTCGGCCCCAGGCGGTACATCTGCGTGTCCGCGTAGGAGAACACCCGGCCTTGCAGCAAGCGGTCTTCCGACGGCTCGATGCCCGGCACCAGGTTGGCCGGGGCCATGGCCACTTGCTCGGTTTCCTGGAAGACGTTGGCCGGGTTGCGGTTCAACACCATTTGCCCGACTTTGCGCTCGGGTATGTTCGGCCAGATCTTAGTGGCGTCCAGCGGATCGAAATCAAACTTGGCCAAGTCCTCAGGTTTTAATACCTGGACATACAAGTCCCACTTGGGGAAGTCCCCTTTATTGATATGGGTAACCAAGTCATTGGTCATATGGCTGTAGTCACGCCCCTGCACTTCGGTCACTTGCTTGGGGTCAAGGTTCTTGATGCCCTGCAGGCTCTTCCAGTGGAACTTGACGTAGTGCACTTCACCCTTGGCGTTGATCAACTTGTAGGCATGTACGCCGTTACCGTCCATTTCGCGATAACTGGCCGGCGTGCCGGAGTCAGAATACAACTCGGTGAGGGTGCGGGTGGACTCTGGAACATGGGAGAAGAAGTCAAAACGCCGCGAGTCGTCGTCGAGGTTAGTGCGCGGGTCCGGTTTGAACGCATGGACCATGTCCGGAAACTTGATGGCGTCGCGGATAAAAAACGTCGGGAAGTTATTGCCCACCAGGTCCCAGTTACCTTCGCTGGTGTAGAACTTGGTGGCGAAACCGCGTGGGTCACGCAAGGTTTCCGGGGAATGGTTGCCGTGCACCACCGCCGAAAAACGCACGAATACCGGGGTGGCTTCACCAGCCGCGAAGACTTTGGCTTTGGTCAGGTCGCTGAGGTTGTCGGTGACGGTAAAGGTGCCGTGGGCGCCGGTGCCGCGGGCGTGAACCACTCGCTCCGGGATGCGTTCGCGGTCAAAGCGCTGCAACTTCTGAATCAACTGCACGTCTTGCAGCAGTACCGGGCCATTGGCCCCGGCGGTTTGTGAATTCTGGTTGTCACCCACGGCGGCGCCGTTATCGCGGGTCAGGTTGGCAGCTTGTACCGAAAGGGATAGCAGGCTGGCAGTGACCAATCCCAGTGCGTATCGCGCGGTAACAGGCCTGCGGCTCATTGACGTGTTCATCGAGATTTCCTCTGGCTTTTTTAGTGCACATTCAGTTGTGCTTGCCAGAGGCTAGTGACCTGCGAGTCAGAAGATAAATAGAAAAACAGCACCGGGCTGATTAAGAAAAAAGTCTGGTAAGCCCCTGAAGTAGCGCGTATTTCGCGCGCGATTGGTGGCACTTTGCAAACTATTTGCGATTTAATGGGTCGATAAAAATTGACAGTGTTAAAGGTTGTGTCGAGCAAGCGGGCTACGACTGACTTACACTGACCTCCACCCTTCTCATCTGTAACAAGGAATAACCTATGGGCGTGATCAGTGAGTTCAAGGCCTTCGCGGTCAAAGGTAATGTGGTCGATATGGCCGTCGGTATCATCATCGGTGCCGCCTTCGGCAAAATCGTTTCCTCCTTTGTAGGCGACGTGGTGATGCCACCAATCGGTCTGTTGATCGGCGGTGTGGACTTCGGGGACCTGGCGATAACCCTCAAGGCTGCGCAGGGTGATGTGCCCGCCGTGGTCCTGGCTTATGGCAAGTTCATCCAGAGCGTCATCGACTTCGTGATCGTCGCCTTCGCCATCTTCATGGGCGTGAAAGCCATCAACCGCCTGAAGCGCGAAGAAGCTGTTGCGCCAAGCCTGCCACCGACGCCGACCAAGGAAGAGGTGCTGCTGGGCGAGATCCGTGATCTGCTCAAAGCACAAAACGACAAGCCGCTTTAACCCGAGTTTGCTTGGAAAAGGCGCCTGTTTCAGGCGCCTTTTTTGTTACCAGTAATTTTCTACCGCCACTTGCCCTGGACGCCGGCTGAGGCTCAGTTGCAGATCGCGCTGCTTGAGCAACTGCCGTGTGTCATCGACCATCTGCGGGTTGCCGCAGATCAGCACGCGGGAGTGCTCCGGCGTCAGTTCTACGCCGGCAGCGCGCTCCAGCTCGCCATTCGCGATCAACGTGGTGATGCGCCCGTTCAGCGCTCCAGGGTGCTGCTCACGGGTGACGATGGGAATGTAGGTGAGTTTGTGCGCGTACTCGGCCAGGTATTCGCGTTCACCCAGCGTGTTGATCAGCGACTGATACGCCAGCTCCTTGGCCTCACGGGCGCTGTAGACCAGCACGATGCGCTCGAATTTTTCCCAGACTTCGAAGTCCTGCAGCATCGACAGAAACGGTGCCACCCCGGTGCCTGTGCCCAGCAGCCACAGATCACGCCCGTCCACAAAGCGGTTCAAGGTCAGATAGCCTGTGGCCTGACGCTCCACCATCAAAGTATCGCCCACCTTCAGGCGGCTTAGTTCACTGGTGAATTCGCCACCCGGAACCACGATAGAGAAAAAATCCAGGTGTTCGTCAAACGGCGAGGACACAATGGAATAGGCGCGCCACACCGTGCTGCCGTCGGCCTTGTTCACGCCCAGGCGTACAAACTGGCCGGCGGTAAACCGAAAGCCCGGGTCTCGGGTGGTGCGCAGGGTAAACAGGCTGGGCGTCAGCGATTGCACCTCGAGCAGGGTCTGGCGGGTAAATTTCTCAGCACTGGCCGTCATGGGGGGCTCCGTTGAACAGGTGCCCTAGTGTCCCTCAAAGCCGCTGCGGGAAACACCGCTGGTTTGTACTGACATTGCCAATGCCAGCAATCACTGAGGGTTACACCAGAAGTGGTCGGATCGAAACTACCCAGTTCCAACTAATCATTTAGCTATTTCCAACCTTTCAACCGGCCATTACATGTCGCAGTGCAACTAAATAAATGCCAATTTAACATCACTGCTAACGTATTGAACCTATTAAAGTTATCCGAACCACAGAAGTATATGTACAAACGATGACTCGCTGTACAAGCATTAAACAAAAAAAATACGGGCATTCGGTAAAATTTTTTCACATCACGATCTGTAGGCTTTGTCCTACACTGATTTCCGTACCTCACTGGGAGATAGGACGTGCCCAGGCAACAACACCCATGGAGAGTTACCAATGGTTAACTGGCGCAATACAAGACTCCCCAAACTGGAAGGTGAGAACAAGATCACCACTATTTATGAGATGGTCGTCAATCACACCTATGAGCTCGGGTTCCAATACTGCTCATTCACGATGAGTTCACAACAATCAACCACTCAAACAAAACCCATTCACTTCAACAACTATCCAAACGAATGGAACAATGTTTACAAACAAGCGCATTTCTTTGATATTGATCCGGTGGTCGCCCACTGCAAAACCAGCGTGATGCCCATTGTATGGGACGAAAAAACCTTCAGCGACACACCCCACCTCTGGTCGTTGGCCCAGTCGTTTGGTGTGCACTTTGGATGGACCCAGGCGGTGCACGACTTTCAAGGCGTGTTCAGCATGCTGACCCTGGGCAGAAGCAACGGTGAAGTCAGCCCGGAAGAGCTTTACGAGAAAGCCGGCCAGGTCCTCTGGCTTTGCCACGTGATGCACGCTGCGGTGGCACAAAAATATGCCGAAAAACCGAGCGGCGCGGCGCCTTGCAAATTGACCCCACGAGAAACAGAAATTCTCAGGTGGTCGGCCATGGGCAAAACGGCGTCGGACATCGCCACGATCCTGTGCCTGTCGGAGCGTACGGTGGGCTTTCATATCAGCAGTTGCTTGAGAAAACTGGGGGTCAATAACAAGATTGCCGCTGTGCTCAGTGCCTCCAAAGCCGGTCTGTTTTAACCACTGAAGAAACACCGCATGTAATCCCATCGAAAAAAAAGTAACATTTACGGCCAATTCTGAGTGTTGATACGGCGCCTTGGTGCCGCTTCGTTGTTCACTCAGATGGTTGCGCCGGTTGCCCGTACCCGCTGCCGCCCCATCGATGACCCAGAGCTCCCCCCGCCATGCCCCTGCTTGACAGCCCCTTCGCCCAGCTCGACCTGATTCGCCAGCCAGAGCAACACAATGACCCGTTGCAGGCCTTTGATGCCGCCGACGAGTACCTGCTCAGCTACCTGGCCGAGCAGCAGCCAGGCGCTGCAACCCGTGTGCTGGTGCTCAACGACAGCTTCGGCGCCTTGGCGACCAGCCTTGAAGGCCAGGTGCAGGTCACGTCCAGCGGCGATTCGTTCCTGGCGGCTCAGGGTCTGGAAAAAAACCTGATGCGCAACGGCAAGACGTTTGATGCGGTGGCTTTCGTGCCGGCCAGCCAGGTATCGGCCGGGCCGTTCGACCGCGTGCTGATCCGCGTGCCAAAGACCTTGGCCCTTTTGGAAGAGCAGTTGATTCGCCTGCAAGGCCAACTGGCGCCCGGCGCCCAGGTAATTGCCGGGGCGATGGTCAAGCACCTGCCACGGGCGGCGGGCGAGTTGCTGGAGCGCTATATCGGCCCGATGCACGCCTCCCTCGCGGTTAAAAAGGCCCGATTGCTGATCGCCACGGTGGAAGCCCGCCCGGCTGCCGTCTCGCCCTACCCTACCCGCTACACCTTGGACGCACCGGCCATCGAACTGTTGAACCATGCCAACGTGTTCTGCCGCGAAGGCCTGGACATCGGCACCCGCGCCTTCCTCCCGCATCTGCCAAAAAACCTCGGCAGCGCGCGCGTGGCGGACCTGGGCTGCGGCAACGGCGTGCTGGCGATTGCCAGTGCCCTGCAAAACCCCGACGCACAGTACACCCTGGTGGATGAGTCCTACATGGCCGTGCAGTCGGCGGCCGAAAACTGGCAGGCTGCCTTCGGTACGCGCGATGTAAGCGTACGCGCCGCCGATGGCCTCGCCGGCCAGGAACCGCAATCCCTGGACGTGGTGCTGTGCAACCCGCCGTTCCACCAGCAACAGGTGGTCGGCGACTTCCTGGCCTGGCGCATGTTCCAGCAGGCGCGCGAAGCCCTGGTAGTGGGCGGTGCCCTTTATATCGTCGGCAACCGCCACCTGGGTTATCACAGCAAATTGGCGCGTTTGTTCCGTGGCGTTGAACAAGTAGCCGCCACGCCGAAGTTCGTCATTCTCAAAGCCCGCAAATAAAAAAGCCCTCGAGGCGAGGGCTTGAAAACCGGGCCGCAAAGCCCGGATCGGGATGTCAGTGAGTGGTCAGGCCGGCCGCATTCATGAACATGCGCATCAGGCTGGCCACGACGAACAGGGCCAGCACGCTGCCGGTCCAGATCATCGCCAGCCACCCCAGGCGCCGCCATAACGGCTGTTTCTCGGCCTGTTCAATCTCGTGTAACGAAGGTTTGCCGGACATACAACGACCCTCCTAGTGGTAGCCGTCTTCGTGGGTGACCTTGCCGCGGAACACGTAATAGCTCCAGAAGGTGTAGCCCAGAATAAATGGGATGATGAACAACGTGCCCACCAGCATGAAACCCTGGCTCTGCGGTGGAGCAGCGGCGTCCCAGATCGACACGGAAGGCGGAATAATGTTCGGCCACAGGCTGATGCCCAAGCCGCTGTAGCCGAGGAAGATCAGCACCAGCGTCAGCAGGAACGGCGTGTAGTGGGCATTACGCGCCACCGCGCGGATCAACCCGTACATGGTCACCAGCACCAAAATCGGCACCGGCAGGAACCAGAACAGGTTCGGCAGGGTGAACCAGCGTGAAGCAATTTCCGGGTGCGCCAGCGGCGTCCACAGGCTGACGATGCCGATCACCGCCAGCACCACAAAGGCCAAGGGCCGCGCCAGGTTGTGCATCTGCTCCTGCAACTTGCCTTCGGTTTTCATGATCAGCCAGGTGCAACCGAGCAAGGCATAGGCGACCACCAGTGCAACGCCGCAGAACAGGGTGAATGGCGTAAGCCAATCGAGCGAACCGCCGGCAAACTGGCGATTCACCACCGGAATGCCATCGATAAACGCCCCCAGCGCCACGCCCTGGAAGAACGTCGCGGCGATGGAGCCACCAATAAACGCCTTGTCCCACAGGTGGCGCTTGTCGTCCTTGGCCTTGAAGCGGAACTCAAAGGCCACGCCGCGGAAGATCAGCCCGATCAGCATCAGGATCAGCGGCAGGTACAACGCCGACAACACCACCGAATACGCCAGCGGGAAAGCGCCGAACAGCGCCGCGCCGCCGAGTACCAGCCAGGTTTCGTTGCCGTCCCATACCGGCGCGACGGTGTTCATCATCACATCGCGGTCGACTTTGCCGGGGATAAACGGAAAGAGGATGCCGATGCCCAGGTCGAAGCCGTCCATCACCACGTACATCATGATGCCGAAGATGATAATTACGGCCCAGATCAGCGGAAGATCAATACCCATCTCAATTCCCCTTGTGCTGGATGTGGGCGTGGTCGTCATCGCTGCCGTCATCGGCGGCGGACAACGGACGGGCCGGTGTACGTTTCTGGCCAGGGCCACCATGGGTTGGCTCGCTGCCTTCGTGGGTCTGCGGGCCTTTGCGCACCAGGCGCATCATGTAGCCCAAACCGGCGCCGAACAGCGCGAAGTACACCACCACGAACAACACCAGCGTGATGGTCATCTGCGCCAGGCTATGCCCGGATGAAGCATCCGCCGTGCGCATCAGCCCATACACCACCCACGGCTGGCGGCCGATTTCGGTGGTGAACCAACCGGCAAGAATCGCGATCAAGCCGGAAGGCCCCATCCACAATGCCAGGTACAGGAACGGCTTGGACGTGTACATCTTGTCGCCCCGGCGCAGCCAGAGGCTGAACAGACCGGTGAAGATCATCAGGAAGCCCAGGCCGACCATGACCCGGAACGACCAGAACACAATGGTCGAATTGGGGCGGTCCTCAGGCGGGAACTCCTTGAGCGCCGGCACCTGCTTGTCCAGGGAGTGGGTCAGGATCAGGCTGCCAAGGTACGGAATTTCCACCGCGTATTTGGTTTTCTCAGCCTTCATGTCGGGCCAGCCGAACAGGATCAGCGGCGTCGGCTCGTTGCCGATATTTTCCCAGTGGCCTTCAATCGCGGCGATTTTCGCCGGTTGGTGCTTCAAGGTGTTGAGGCCATGGAAGTCACCAATCACCGCCTGGATAGGCGCCACAATCAAGGCCATCCACATCGCCATCGACAGCATGGTGCGGATCGCCGGGTTGTCCTTGCCGCGCAACAAGTGCCAGGCCGCCGAAGAACCGACGAAGAACGCCGTGGCGACAAAGGCCGCTGTAGCCATGTGCATCAGGCGGTAGGGGAACGACGGGTTGAAGATCACCGCCAACCAGTCGGTAGGAATCACCCGGCCGTCGATAATTTCAAAGCCTTGGGGCGTCTGCATCCAGCTGTTGGACGCGAGAATCCAGAAGGTCGAAATCAGCGTACCGACGGCCACCATCACCGTGGCAAAAAAATGCAGCTTGCGCCCCACCTTGTTCCAGCCGAACAACATCACCCCGAGGAAACCCGCCTCAAGGAAGAAGGCCGTGAGCACTTCGTAGGTCAGAAGCGGCCCGGTAACGGCGCCGGCGAAGTCCGAAAAGCGGCTCCAGTTGGTACCAAACTGGTAAGCCATGACCAGGCCCGAAACCACCCCCATGCCGAAGTTGACGGCAAAGATCTTCGACCAGAAATGGTAGAGGTCACGGTAGGTATCGTTGTGGGTCTTGAGCCACAAGCCTTCCAGCACCGCAAGGTAGCTGGCCAGGCCGATGGTAATCGCCGGGAACAGGATGTGAAACGAGATGGTGAACGCGAATTGAATTCGGGCGAGATCTAGCGCCTCCAAACCGAACATAAGTCTTCCTCTGTCAGGTAATACCGGCTGCTGGCGGGAGCCTGCACCCACTGCCCCCACGGATATGGAGTGTGGCGAATTTCAATTCGTTTCTTTTTTTACCCATCACGTAGGGATTCTGGCCTTTCGGCCGCCAGAACAATCCCGGGGCCGGTTTTGATCTGGATCAAGCATTGCTCAAAGAGTAGTCCCATTTTGGCTGTAGGACGGCGTGGTCTTTTGCCGCGTGACAGCTTGCCTCAGCTCAGTTCTTGCAACTATTTGTTACAGCTTGATGCTAATCTGCCCGCTCCCTCTGCTCCTGACCTGACTTCCCGATGCCTAGTGAACCTGCGTTGCTGTTGCGTCACCACCGCCCTTTCATCGCGTTCTGGCTGGCGCGGATCTTTACCGCAAGCGGTTTCCAGATGCTCACCGTGGCCATCGGCTGGAACCTCTACCAACTGACCGGCAATGTGCTGGACCTGGGTTTGGTCGGCCTGGTGGAGTTCATCCCACGGGTGCTGTTCATGTTGCACACAGGCCACGTGGCCGATCGTTATGAGCGGCGCAAGGTCGCTGCCATCTGCCAGACCGTGCAGGCATTGATTGCCCTGTCTCTGGCCATTGGCGGGCTGACCGGCAACGTGACCCGCGAGATGATCTTTATCCTCGCGTTCCTGCTTGGCGCTGCGCGCTCGTTTGAAATGCCCACCACCCAGGCGCTGTTGCCCAGTATCGTGCCCAGCGCGCTGTTCCCACGGGCCGTAGCCTCGTCGCAGTCGGCCCAGCAACTGGCCACCATTGTCGCGCCGGCGTTGGGCGGCTTGCTCTATGCGTTTGGCAGCGTGTGGGTGTATGGCCCAACCGTGGCGCTGTACCTGATCGCCTGCGTGCTGACCCTTAACCTGCCCGCACGCCAGACGCCGCTGAACAAGGCCAAGGCAACCATGGACTCGCTGCTGGCCGGGATCCGCTTCATTCGCAGCCGCCCGGATATCCTTGGCGCCATCTCGTTGGACCTGTTCGCCGTGCTGCTGGGCGGTGCAACCGCATTGCTGCCAGTGTTCGCCAAGGACATCCTGCTGACCGGCGCCTGGGGCCTGGGCCTGCTGCGTTCGGCGCCGGCGGTGGGCGCGTTGTTGATGTCGCTGTGGCTGGCGAGGTTCTCGGTGGACCGGCAGGTCGGGCGCGTGATGTTTACCGCCGTCGGTGTGTTTGGCGTGGCAACCATCGCATTCGGCCTGTCGACTTCGTTCTGGTTTTCGCTGGCCGTGCTGGTAGTGCTGGGCGCGGCGGACATGATCAGCATGGTGATCCGCGCTTCGTTCGTGCAACTGGAAACCCCGGATGAAATGCGCGGGCGCGTCAGTGCGGTCAACGGCCTGTTTATCGGCGCATCCAACCAACTGGGCGAGTTTGAATCGGGGATTACCGCCCACTGGTTCGGCACGGTGCCTGCCGTGGTCATGGGCGGGATCGGTACGCTGTTGGTGACGGGGGTGTGGATAAAGCTGTTTCCGACCCTGGCGAACCGCGATCGGATGCATGTGCCGGTGGAAGAAACCAAGGCCTGAGGCACCGGTGAACCGGATGTTGAAATGCAGTCAATGTGGGAGCGGGCTTGCTCGCGAATGCAGTGTGTCAGTCACTGAATGTGTATCTGACACGCCGTATTCGCGAGCAAGCCCGCTCCCACATTTTGACCTTCTGTGGCTTGGAGACCGGGTTACAGCACCTTATCCAGGGTGATAGGAAACTCCCGCACCCGCTTGCCGGTGGCATGGTAGATCGCATTCGCCACCGCTGCCGCGACCCCGACAATGCCGATTTCTCCCACGCCCTTGGAGCCCAGGGCGTTGACGATTTCGTCGTGTTCGTCGACAAAAATCACCTCAATGTCGCCGATGTCGGCATTTACCGGGATGTGGTACTCGGCCAGGCTGTGGTTCATGTAGCGCCCCAGGTGATGATCGATCTGGGTTTCTTCATGCAGGGCCATGCCGATGCCCCAGACCACGCCGCCGAGGATCTGGCTGCGGGCCATCTTCGGGTTGACCACCCGCCCGGCGGCAATGGCGCTGACCACCCGACGCACCTTGATCGTGCCCAGGTCTTCGTCTACCTGAACCTCGACAAACACTGCCGAATGGGTCGCGGTCGCATAACCTTCACGCTTTTTGTCCGGCTGGCTGTCAACCTGAACGGCCAACGCCTCTTCGCCACTGTCCTTGACCAGTTGTGCCAAGGACACACTCACATCACCGGTGTGCAACTGGCCGTCTTCAAAACGCACCGATTCAACCTCTTTGAACACTGGGTAAGTCTGCCGGGCAATCGCCAGCAGCTTGGCGTTCAGCGCCTCGCAGGCTTGCTGCACCGCAGTGCCGACGGACGACACGGTAAACGAGCCGCCCTGTAACGGCGCCGTGGGTAACGACGAGTCGCCAAGCAGAAAACGCACATCGGCCATCGCCACACCACTGGTTTGCGCGGCAATCTGGGTCATCACCGTGTAGGTGCCCGTGCCGATATCAGTGGTGGCGCTGCTGACCGTCAATTGGCCTTGGGCATCCAACTGCGCCTTGGCGCTGGCCTTCATCTGCATGGCCTCCCATACACCACCGGCCATGCCCCAGCCGATCAACTGGTTGCCATCACGCATGCTGCGCGGCTCGGGGTTGCGCTGGCTCCAGCCGAAGCGCTCGGCGCCTTCGCGGTAACACTCGCGCAGGGCTTTGCTCGACCAGGGTTTGTCTTCGTTCTGGTTGCGCTCGGCGTAGTTGATCAGCCGCAGTTGCACAGGGTCCATCCCAAGGGCGCAGGCCAGTTCATCCATCGCACATTCCAGACCGATCACACCCAGCGCAGCGCCCGGCGCACGCATGTCCATCGGCGTATACACGTCCAGAGGCACCAGTTTGTAGGTCAGTTGCACATTGTCGCAGTGGTAAAGCATGCCGCTCCATTCCACCACATGTTCGCTGAAATCTTCGAAGCGCGAGGTCTGGCCAATCGCAGTGTGGCCCAACGCCAACAGGCGTCCATTGGCGGCAGCGCCCAGCTGCAAACGCTGCAGGGTGCGCGGGCGGTAGCCAAAGGTGAACATCTGTTGACGGGTCAAGGTGACGCGCACCGAACGCTTGAGCGCCAGCGCGGCCATCACCGCCAACGGCAATTGATATTGCGGGCGCAGGCCCGAGCCAAAGGCACCGCCGACAAACGCGGCGAAGATCCTTACCTGGCTTTTATCCAGGCCAAAGACTTTTTGCACATAGGCCTGGCAGTTCTGCGGGCCTTGGGTCTTGTCGTGGATATGCAGGGTGCCGTCCGGCTGATACAGCACGGTGCTGGCGTGGGGTTCCATCGGGTTGTGGTGCTCGATGGGCGTGCTGTAGTGCATATCCAGGCTGACGGCGGCAGCGGCCCACTCGGCCTGGAAGTTGCCCCGTGGCTTGGGCGGCGTTTGCGGCGAGGGGTGCGCCTGCTCCTGCAGGGCAACCAAGTCGGTTGCAAACGCCTCGCTCGCGTATTCGACCTCGACCAGCGAGGCAGCGTGCCGCGCCAGTTCAAGGTTGTCAGCGATCACCAAGGCCAGGGGTTGGCCGCTATACAGTACGCGGTCGTTATACAGCGGGCGAAACGGCGAGCCGTCGGCTGCATCGGCATCGGCGAAGGCCTCATCGTAGCTGGCGAGTTTGGGGCGGTTCAGATGATCTAGCACCTTGATCACGCCCGGCAGCGCCAGGGCTTTGGACGCGTCGACCCGGAGGACCCGGCCCTTGGCAATCGTGCTTGAGACGACACTGCCATGCAGCAAGTCGTTGCCTGGAAACTCACCGGCATAACGCGCCTGGCCGGTGACCTTGAGCAGACCGTCAACACGGTCCAGGGGTTTGCCGACGGCGGTCATGGGCGTTCTCCTGCGACAGCAGCGTCGCTCAGGGCACGGATAATTGCGCGGCGTGCCAACTTGATCTTGAAGCTGTTGTGTTCCAAGGGTTCTGCGTCTTGCAGCAGGGCGTCAGCGGCCTGGCTGAAGGTTTCACGGCTGACCGTTTGCCCGATCAGGGCGGCTTCCACAGCGCGATCGCGCCAGGGTTTGTGGGCCACACCGCCAAGGGCCAGGCGCGCATCGACGATGGTGTCGCCTTGCAGTTCCAGCGCGGCGGCAACGGAGACCAGCGCGAAGGCGTAGGACGCACGGTCGCGGATCTTCAGGTAGTGGCTATGGCTGGCGAGACGGTCAGGCGGCAGTTCGATGGCGGTAATCAGCTCATCGTCGGCCAGCAGGTTGTCGCGCTCGGGCGTATCGCCCGGCAAGCGATGAAAATCAGCAAACTCGATTACCCGCGCGCCGCCACGTCCTTCTACATGCACCCGCGCCTGCAGCGCTGCGAGGGCGACGCACATGTCCGAGGGATGGGTGGCCACGCAGTGTTCGCTGGCGCCGAGGATCGCATGGATGCGGTTCAACCCGGTGCGCGCCGGGCAGCCGCTGCCAGGTTCACGCTTATTGCACGGCACGCTGGCATCATAAAAATAGTAGCAACGGGTACGTTGCAGCAGGTTGCCGCCGGTACTGGCCATGTTGCGCAACTGCGGCGAGGCACCCGCCAGGATGGCCTGGGACAGCAATGGGTAGCGCGCCTCGATCAACGGGTGCCAGGCCAGGTCGGCATTGCTGACCAACGCGCCGATCATCACCCCGCCGTCGGCGGTCGCTTCTACGCCTTTGAGCGCCAAGCCGGTGATGTCGATCAGGTGTTCGGGGCGGCTGATGTTTTCTTTCATCAGGTCCAGCAGGTTGGTGCCTCCTGCGATAAACCGCGACGTCGCGCTGCTCAAGTGCACGGCTTCATGCACATCGGCCGGCTTGCTGTACTGGAAGGGGTTCATTGGTCACCTCCCAGCACGACGTCTTCAATGGCATCGCGAATATTGCTGTAGGCCCCGCAGCGGCACAGGTTGCCGCTCATCAGCTCCTTGATTTGCGCCGTGTCATGGGCGCGGCCCTCATTGGCCAGGCCGACGGCGGAGCAAATTTGCCCCGGTGTGCAGTAGCCGCACTGGAACGCGTCACGCTGGATAAAAGCCTGCTGCATCGGGTGTAACTGGTCGCCGTCGGCCAAGCCCTCGATGGTGGTCAATTCGGCACCGTCGCACATCACCGCCAGGGTCAGGCAGGCGTTGATACGCTTGCCATCGCGCAACACCGTGCAGGCGCCGCATTGGCCGTGGTCGCAGCCTTTTTTGCTACCCACCAGATCCAGCTGTTCGCGCAGCAGGTCCAGCAAGGTGGTCCAGGGCAACACCTGCAACTGGCGGTCTTGGCCATTCAGGGTCAGGCGTATCGGGTGGCTGACGAACGGTTGGGTCGTCGCGCCATTAGGGGTCGCGCTCATAAACACCTCACGGGTTGGTGCACATCCGCGGCGTTCAGGAAAGTCGCCGTCTTAGGGCTACGACTTCCCGGGGTAGTGAGCGTTCAAGGGGATTGATCAGAGGATGTTGAATTCGAGCTTCAAGGTGTTTTGCGCGCCATTGATCGAGATATTGCTGAATTCGAACCAACCTTGGGCCTGGACATTCAGGTCAAACACATAGATGTAGCCCATCACAGTGCCTGCGCCGTTACAGACTTCGCTGATGTTGCCCACCTGACAGACCGGCGTGCGTTGCCCATTCAATTCGGCGCCATTGAAGCGCCCCATCGGGCTTTTGCCCAGGCCGACCTCCATCACCGAGACCTTGGTCGGCCCACGATGAGTACACATCTGGGTGGTCGTCACATATGTGGGGATGGTTTCCGTGCAACGCGCCGACTCGACCTTGAACACCCGCACCTCGCTCAACGGCGGTGCAGCCGCGCCCCACGCCGGTGCCACAAGCCCCAGGCCGATTGCGGCGAACAGAGCTAGACTGCTGGCGTTGGCTTTTTTCATGCTGAGAACGACCCTGTATTTAACGTCGGCGCAGTATGCCTCAAGGCCAGAGTCGAGAATACGCAGCCTATCCGCCACATCGCGTCGGCTGCTGGTATCATGCGCCGCTTTTTCCGATCCTCTCTGAAACCACAGGCGCTTGGCGCAGTTTGTGCTTTGACTTAGAGGTCAACAAATAACGACGCAAAATAGCGTCACAGGGAGCCGGCATGCTGGAAAAGCTGTTTCAACTCAAAGCACACAACACCAACGTGCGCACCGAAATTCTCGCGGGTATCACGACCTTTCTGGCCATGGCCTACATTCTGTTCGTGAACCCGAGCATTCTCGGCGAGACCGGTATGGACAAGGGCGCGGTATTTGTCGCCACCTGCCTGGCCGCCGCCATCGGTTCGACCGTGATGGGCCTGATCGCCAACTACCCGATCGCGCTGGCACCGGGCATGGGCCTCAATGCCTTCTTCACCTACACCGTGGTCCTGCACATGGGCCACACCTGGCAAGTCGCGCTGGGCGCGGTGTTCATTTCGGCGGTGTTGTTCTTCCTGCTGTCGATCTTCCGCATTCGTGAGTGGATCATCAACAGCATCCCGCTGCCGCTGCGCTCGGCGATTGCCGCCGGTATCGGCCTGTTCCTGGCGCTGATCGCCCTGCACAACGCCGGCATCGTGGTCAGCAACCCGGCCACCATGGTCGGCCTGGGCGACCTGAAACAACCGGCGCCGATTCTCGCCACCCTGGGTTTCGCGCTGATTGTTGCGCTAGAGGCCCTTGCAGTACGCGGCGCGGTGCTGATTGGCATCCTGGCGGTGACCATCGTGTCTATCGTGATGGGGTTCACTCCATTCGGCGGCGTCACTTCCATGCCACCGTCCCTGGCCCCGACCTTCCTGCAGCTGGATATCAAAGGCGCGTTGGACATCGGCCTGGTCAGCGTGATCTTCGCCTTCCTGTTCGTTGACCTGTTCGACAACTCCGGCACCCTGATCGGTGTGGCCAAACGCGCCGGCCTGATGGGCAAGGACGGCCACATGCCGAAAATGGGCCGTGCACTGATCGCCGACAGTACCGCCGCCATGGCCGGTTCGCTGCTGGGTACGTCGACCACCACCAGCTACATCGAGTCGGCTGCGGGCGTGAGTGCCGGTGGCCGTACCGGCTTGACCGCCATTGTGGTCGCCATCCTGTTCCTGCTGGCGCTGTTCTTCTCGCCGCTGGCCGCCAGTGTGCCAGCGTTTGCCACCGCACCGGCGCTGCTGTTCGTGGCCGTGCTGATGACCCAGGGCCTGGCCGAAATCGACTGGGATGACATTACTGTTGCAGCGCCGGTGGTGGTCACCGCCCTGGCGATGCCTTTCACTTACTCCATCGCCAACGGCATTGCCTTCGGTTTCATCGCCTGGACTGCCATCAAGCTGCTTTCGGGCCGCTACCGTGAGCTGAACCCGGCACTGGTGATCCTGTCGATTCTGTTTGTGATCAAGCTGGGCTGGTTCAACGCATGACTTTTGACGCCGCAAGCTACACCGTTCAACTGCAAGACAAGGTCACGCGCCTGCGTGACCTGTTGGCACCGTTCGACGCCCCCGAACCGCAGGTCTTCGATTCGCCGCTGCAGAACTTCCGCCTGCGCGCGGAGTTCCGCCTGTGGCGCGAAGGCGGCGAGCGCCACTACGCGATGTTCTCCCAGGACGACAAACGCACGCCGATCCTGATCGAAGAATTCCCGATCGCCAGCCAGCGCATCAACCAGTTGATGCCGCAACTCAAGGCCGCCTGGCAAGCCAGCGCAGCCTTGAGCCACAAGCTGTTCCAGGTGGAGTTCCTGACCACACTGGCCGGCGACGCGATGATTACCCTGTGCTATCACCGCCCGCTGGACGAGCATTGGCACACTGCTGCGAACAAGCTGGCGGCCGACTTGAATGTCAGCATCATCGGCCGCTCCAAGGGCAAGCGTGATGTGATCGGCCACGATTACGTGGTGGAAAAACTCGAGGTCGGTGGCCGCACGTTCAGCTACCGCCAACCCGAGGGCGCGTTCACCCAGCCCAACGGCACCGTGAACCAGAAGATGCTCAACTGGGCCTATGAAGCCTTGGGCGATCGCCCGGATGATTTGCTGGAGCTGTACTGCGGCAACGGCAACTTCACCCTGCCACTGGCGACCCGCGTGCGTAAGGTGCTGGCCACCGAAATCAGCAAGACCTCGGTGAATGCGGCCTTAAGCAACCTCGATGAGAACGCAGTGGATAACGTCACGCTGGTGCGCCTGTCCGCCGAAGAACTCACTGAGGCCCTCAACGAAGTGCGCCCGTTCCGCCGTCTGCACGGCATCGACCTGAAGAGCTACGAATTCGGTAGTGTCTTCGTCGACCCACCGCGCGCCGGCATGGACCCGGACACCTGCGAACTGACCCGACGTTTTGACAACATCCTGTACATCTCCTGCAACCCGGAGACGTTGGCGGCGAACATTGCGCAACTGCATGACACGCACCGGATTACCCAGTGTGCGATGTTTGACCAGTTCCCCTGGACCCACCATATGGAATCCGGGGTGTTATTGACCCGGCGGTAAACTGTGGGAGCTGGCTTGCCTGCGATGGCGGTAGGCCTGCCCTGCATCGGTCAACTGGTACACCGCTATCGCAGGCAAGCCAGCTCCCACACTGGATTTTCATGCATCTGTTGAATCACCGTTATCCAACGGCTCCTTGCGTGGCCGACCGCCCTTCTTGCCATTGGCTCGGGCGGCGGCGGTTTTGGCGGCGCTGCTCTTGCGACCGTTACGCGATGCCACCAGGCTTGTCGCCAGGTCCATCAAGGGCTGGCTGGTGGCGATGAGGCCGGTGATCGACACATCCAGATCCTGCGCCTCACAGCACAGCGCCTTGCCGCCAAAGCCGACCTCCAGTTGTTGAAAGTCCGCCTGGGAAAACCCTTCGAACTCCGGTAGCCCGGCTACAGGCAACATGACGCGGCTGCCGTCGCTGAAGCCGATGGAAATGCACTCGTGTTCATAGCGCACATTGCTGGCATTGGCGTACAGACGTTTGAGCTTGCGCCCACGGGCGATTGCCTTGTCGACATCGGCGTCCGTGAGCGGCTTATACGGCACGACTTTGGCTTTTACGATTTTTTTCATAAATCAATCTCCACAAAACCCGGTGCCCTGACCAGATTCAAAATTGTCTTCTGCCCTACGACATCGTGCCGGGCACGTGCAATCACATAAACACCGCGCTGAATGATCAGCCCTGGCAGTACCTCATCGGCGTCCCAATCCCAGGAATGGTTCTCCAGGCAAACCGTTTGCAGCTTCTCCCACCAGATCCTGCGTGCCCGCGCCAGGTAATGCGGCTGCATGATCGCCTCGCGTATTTCCTTCAGGAGCGCAGTGGATGGCCGCCTGCGATCCGGCTCTACATCCCACAACTCCACATCCCCATCCAGAAAGCTGAAACGAAAACGCGCATCCCATGCCATGCCCCTGACATGAACGTGGGGCGGGCAGTGTTCATCCCTGAGAAACACCGAAATCACATATCCCTTGTAAGCACCTACTCTCATCGTAACCCATCCGTTAGGTTATTTTCCGTCAGGTAACAATTTTTCCGTGGCACCCGACAACCGGCTCCATCCTTGCGAAGCTGTTTTACAGATTAGTAACGACGAACAAGCCCGCGAATGCGGGGTTGTAACCACTCATGCCGACGGCTGGGAATACCCTGCCAACGCCCGCAAGTCCTGCTCGCTCAGCAACCCCGCGTAATACTTCAACTGAATCCGCGCCAGCAAATACGCATGCCGTGCGCTCGCCCAGTCCGGCATCGAGGTTGATTTTCAATTGATATCTAATCTGATGCTGTGCCGGTATGCCTCAGAATAAGCGTTCGATAATCGAACACATCAGCCGCCTTCAATTGACCAAATTAACCATCCAGTACATTTTATCCGCACAACCAATAATAAGTGTGGAGAGACCCTTTATGCCGCCCATCGTGCTGGTGCTCAACGGCCCCAACCTCAACCTGCTCGGCACCCGCGAGCCTGCTACCTACGGGCATGAAACCCTGGCCGACATCGCCGCACTGTGCGGTCGCAGCGCGGAAAACCTCGGGTTGAAAATCGAATTTCGCCAGACCAACCACGAAGGCGAACTGCTCGACTGGATCCACGGCGCCCGTGCGCGCTGCGCCGGTATCGTGATCAACCCGGCGGCCTGGACCCACACCTCCGTAGCGATTCGCGACGCACTGGTGGCCAGTGAAGTGCCGGTGATTGAAGTGCATTTATCCAATGTGCATGCGCGCGAGGCGTTCAGGCACCACTCGTTTGTATCGCCCATTGCCAAGGCGGTGCTTGCAGGCTTCGGCAGCCATGGTTATCACCTGGCGCTGGAACACTTCAGCCACAGCCTCAAAGGATCCGCCCGATGAAACCGCGCATCCTCGCCGGCCTGATCGGCGCCGGCATCCAAGCCTCCCGCACGCCTGCCTTGCATGAACAGGAAGGCGACGCCCAGGGCTTGCGCTGCCTGTATCAATTGATCGACCTGGAAGCGCTGCAACTGAACATCAACGCCCTGCCCGACCTGCTGGACGCGGCCGAGTTGATGCACTTCACCGGGTTAAACATTACCTACCCGTGCAAGCAGGCGGTCCTGGCGCTGCTCGATGAATTGTCTGACGAGGCGCGCGGCATTGGCGCCGTCAACACCGTGGTGTTCAAGGACGGCAAGCGCATTGGCCACAACACCGATTGCCTGGGGTTTGCCGAAGGTTTCCGGCGCAACTTGCACGACGTTGCACGAGAACGCGTGGTACAGATGGGCGCCGGCGGTGCGGGCGCAGCAGTGGCTCATGCGTTGCTGGCCGAAGGTGTGCAGCACTTGAGTATTTTTGACGTGGACTTGGCCCGCGCCCGCGACCTGGTGGATAACCTGGCGCAGCGCTTTGGTGCCGGTCGTGCCCAGGTCGGCAACCACCTGGAAAACGCCATGGCCGAGGCAGACGGCTTGGTGAACACTACGCCCATGGGCATGGCCAAGCTGCCCGGTACGCCGGTGCCGCCTGTGCTGTTGCGGGCCGAATTATGGGTCGCGGAAATCGTGTATTTCCCGCTGGAAACCGAACTGCTGCGCAACGCCCGCGCCTTGGGTTGCCGCACGCTGGACGGCGGCAATATGGCGGTGTTTCAGGCAGTGAAGGCGTTTGAACTGTTCAGTGGCCAAACGCCGGATGCGCAGCGAATGCTGGCGCACTTTCAGAGCATGAATGGCTGACTGCCGAAACCGAATCAAAAAATGTGGGCGCTGGCTTATTGTGGGGAGCAAGCTTGCTCCCGCTGACTGCGCAGCGGTCTCACGCTTTTTGGGGACGCTTCGCACCCCAGCGCAAGCAAGCTTGCTCGCCACAACAAGCCAGCTCCCACATGGGTTGCATTCCAAGCTGGGAGTCGGGTGAATTCAGGCCTGTAAGTAGCGCATCACCGACTCACAAATCATCTCCCGATGCCGCTGTTTAACCGCTTCATCCGACAGCTCGATCTGAAAAATCTCACTGAAGGTATGGCGGTTGGACACCCGGTAAAAGCTGAATGAGTTGATCAGCAGGTGCACATCCAGCGGCTCCAGCCCCTCACGAAACAACCCCATCTCGGCGCCACGCCGCAATGTGGCGCCCAGCGCTTCGAGGATGTTGCTATTCATTGCCTTGATCGAATCCGAGCGCTTCACGTATTCCGCGTTGTGGATATTTTCGATGCTGACGATGCGCACGAAATCCACGTTCTGGTCGTGGTGATCAAAGGTGAACTCCACCAGCCGGCGGATCGCTTCACGCGGTTCCAGGGCCGTGAGGTTCATGCGCGTTTCGGTGTTGCGGATGTCGCCGTAGAGTTTTTCCAGCACCTCGACGTACAACTGCTCCTTGCTGCCGAAGTAGTAATAGATCATGCGTTTGGAGGTGTGGATACGCTCGGCGATCGCATCCACGCGCGCGCCGGACAGGCCCTGCTGAACAAACTCGACGATGGCTTCCTGCAGGATGTTTTCGCGGGTCTTTTCCGGGTTGTTCTTGCGACTCTTGCGCGGTGTGTCTGACACAGCGGAGAGGTCGGGGGTCAGGGTCATGGTGCGCTCACGGCCATTTTTGTTGTGCAGGCGGCGATTATGGGCCGAGGCGCTTCCCGAAGGAAGCACCTGGCCAGCCGTTATAAACGCGCCTGACGTGCTGCGCCGCTGCGCGATTTGGCCATCGCCGCCAGGCGCACCGCCACGTTGGCCGCCCCATAACCGGCATAGCCGTTTTTGCGCTGGATGATCTCGAAGAAAAACCGCCCTTCAAACGCCTCGGTGTACACATGAAACAACTCACCGCCCTGGGCGTCACGGTCGTACAACACGTTGTAGTACGCCAGTTCGCTGAGGAACTCATCGTCGAAATCAAACCGTGCGGCCAGGTCGTCGTAGTAGTTGAGCGGGATATCCAGTAACGGCACGCCGGCCGCTTTGGCCCGGCTGACCTCCGCGAAAATATCCGCGCAGTCAAACGCAATATGGTGCACACCCGAACCACGATAGCTCGACAGCGCGTGGGAAATTGCCGTGTTGCGGTTCTCGGAAATATTCAGCGGCAAGCGGATCGAGCTGCAACGGCTGCGCAACGCTCGGCTTTTCACCAGGCCATAAGGGTCGGGCAGCACCACTTCGTCATCGGCTTCGAAATCCAGCAGGCTCTTATAGAACAGCACCCAGCTGTCGAGGCTGTCGGCCGGCAAGGCCATGGCCATATGGTCGATGCGCAGCAGGCCGCCGCTGGACGCCGTTGCCGGTTGCAAGTTGAAGTCGGTGTCGTATAGCGCGCCCTCGGCAGGGTCCACCAGATAAATCAGGCTGCCATCTGGCGCACGTACTGCCGCCAGCTCCAGCTCGTTAGGCCCGACCAGCCCGCGATACGGCTGGCCTTTGTAGGCCACGGCCCGCTCCAGCGCCTTGGCGCTGTCCTTGACCCGAATGGCCGTGGCGCACAACGACGGGCCGTGGGCTTCGAAAAAGTTGTGGGCAAAGGAATAGGGTTCACAGTTGAGGATCAGGTTGATATCCCCCTGGCGCAGCAGGCTCACACTCTTGGAGCGGTGCTGCCCAGCCTTGACGAACCCCAGGCGCTCCAGCCAGTGGGTCAGCTTGGCGCCGAGGCTTTCATCCACAGCAAACTCGAGGAACTCGATGCCGTCGTATTCGCTGGCCGCCGGGGTATCAAACAGAATCTCCACCGGCTGGGCCGGCGCTTCTTGCTTGAGACGTTCACGGGTTTTCTCTTCCAGGTACAGCAGCGAACGCAAGCCATCCGCCGCATTCGCACGGGTGGGCGCAGCGCGAAAACCATCGTTGAAAATCTCCAGGGACAACGGCCCGGTGTAGCCACTTTTGATGATCGGCGCGAGAAAACCTGCCACGTCAAATTCGCCCTGCCCCGGGAAACAGCGGAAATGCCGGCTCCACTCCAGCACATCCATGGCCAAAACCGGCGCGTCGGCCATTTGCACAAAAAAGATTTTGTCGCCGGGAATGTCGGCGATACCGCTCGGATCACCCTTGAGCGACAACGTGTGAAAACTGTCGAGCAACACGCCCAGGCTTGGGTGATCGACCTGGCGCACCAGGTTCCACACCTGCTGCCAAGTGTTCACATGCTTGCCCCAGGCCAGCGCTTCATAGCCGATACGCAGGCCACGGCGGCCGGCGTGTTCGGCCAGCAAGCTGAGGTCATCGAGCAAAATGCGTTCATCGCCCACGCAATCTGCCGAGGCATTGCTGCACACCAGCACCAGGTCGGTGCCCAATTCCTGCATCAAATCGAACTTGCGTTCGGCGCGCTCCAGGTTGCGCGCCAGGCGGTCGCGGCGGCATCCTTCAAAGTCACGGAACGGCTGGAACAAGGTGATGGCAATGCCCAGGTCGGCGCACATCTGCCTAACTTCCCGCGGGCTGCCGTCGTAATACAACAGGTCGTTCTCGAAGATCTCGACCCCGTCGAACCCGGCAGCGGCGATGGCTTCGAGCTTTTCCGGCAGGGTGCCGCTCAAGGAAACGGTGGCAATGGAACGTTGCATGGGGCGACTCCCGGCAGTTGTTATTTGCAGCAAATTATTGGCCCCTAGCCTACACGCAGCAATTAAAATGTACGAACCGGTTAGTTTTTTGTGCGATTACCGAACACTATGCCCTGTTGGCGAATTGACGACTTTTTAACCACTGCGCACCATCGAACCTGCACCAAGACCCAGAACACACCATAAAAATTTCAAAAACGGGTACGACCTCATGCCTTCGCAAAACTCCGCCCTGGCCGCGCGCCCGGGCAACCCGCACGCCGGCATCGGCGACAAGATCCGTGGCGCCATGGCCGTGGGTAAAACGCGCTGGGGCATGCTGGCCCTGGTGTTCTTCGCCACCACCCTGAACTACATCGACCGCGCCGCCCTGGGCGTGATGCAACCGATCCTGGCCAAAGAGATGAGCTGGACGGCGATGGACTACGCCAACATCAACTTTTGGTTCCAAGTCGGTTATGCCATCGGTTTTGTGCTGCAAGGCCGGCTGATTGACCGCGTGGGCGTGAAGCGCGTGTTCTTCTGCGCCGTGCTGCTGTGGAGCCTGGCCACCGGCGCCCACGGCCTGGCCACCTCGGCGGTGGGCTTTATGGTCTGCCGCTTTATCCTCGGCCTGACCGAAGCCGCCAACTACCCCGCCTGCGTCAAGACCACGCGTTTGTGGTTCCCGGCCGGCGAGCGCGCAGTGGCTACCGGCATCTTCAACGCCGGCACCAACGTCGGCGCGATGATGACCCCAATGCTGCTGCCGTTGATCCTGCACGTGTGGGGCTGGCAGGCGGCGTTCCTGTGCATGTCGGCACTCGGCGCGATCTGGCTGGTGTTCTGGGGGTTGAAGTACTACAACCCGGAAGACCACCCGACGGCCAAACAATCCGAATTGGACTACGTGCAACAGGAAGCCGAACCCGAGCAACCGAGCGTGCCGTTCAGCCGCATCCTGCGCATGCGCGGCACCTGGGCCTTCGCCCTTGCCTACGCAATGACCGCCCCGGTGTTCTGGTTCTACCTGTATTGGCTGCCGCCGTTTTTGAACCAGCAATACAACCTGGGCATCAACGTGACCCAGATGGGTATCCCGCTGATCATCATTTACCTCACCGCCGACTTCGGCAGCGTGGGTGGCGGGATCCTGTCGTCATTCCTGATCGGCCGGGGGATGAATGCGATCAAGGCACGGCTGTTGTCGATGCTGCTGTTTGCCTGCTGCATCGTTGGCGTGATCATGGCTGCCGGTTCCAGCCAGCTGTGGGTTGCAGTGTTCGCCATTTCCCTGGCGATCGGCGCGCACCAGGCCTGGACCGCCAATATCTGGAGCCTGGTGATGGACTACACGCCCAAGCACATGATGAGCACGGTGTTCGGTTTCGGCGGCATGTGTGCGGCCATCGGCGGCATGTTCATGACCCAGATCGTCGGGCACATCCTCACCGTGACCAACAACAACTACACCGTGTTGTTCACCCTGATCCCGGCGATGTATTTCATTGCGCTGACCTGGATGTACTTCATGGCGCCGCGCAAGATCCCCAAGGTCGAGGTGTAACTCACCGCCGCCGCTGCTGCCAGGCAGCGGCCAGCCCGCTCATGCAGATCACCCCGATGCCGACCACCGTAGTCACATCGGGGGTATGGCTGAACACCAGCCAACCCAACAACCCCGCAAACACGATCTGGCAATAGCCGAACGGCGCCAGCAAGGCCGGCGCCGCGAAGCGGAACGCCTGGGTCAGCATCAAGTGCGCCGTCATGCCGCAGGTGCCCAGCGCCAGCATCAGGCAGGCATGCCACAGCGTCGGGACCTGCCAGAAGAACGGCACCAGCGCACTCATCACCAAGGTATTGCACAGCCCGGCGAAGAAGTTGCTGGTGGTCGGTGTGTCGTATTGGCTGAGGATGCGCGTGAGCAATTGGTAGAAACAGAAGAACATCGCCGAACACAGCGGCAGCAGCACCGCAGGCGTGAACAACTCGCCGCCGGGGTGGATGATGATCAGCACACCGACAAACCCGCAGATCACCGCCAGCCATTGGCCACGTGTGACGTGCTCGCCAAGCAAGGGCACCGACAGCGCCGTCACCAGGATCGGCGCCAGGAAGTTCACCGCCGTGGCTTCCGCCAACGGGATGTAATGCAGCGCCGCGGTAAAAAACAAACTCGTGCCCAGCAGGCACAAAGCACGTACCACCTGCATGCCCGGCCGCTTGCTGCGCAGCACCCGCAAGCCGGATTGCGGCAGGAATATCCCGGCCATCAGCAAGGTGTGCACCAGGTAACGCGCCCATACCACCATCACAATCGGGTAGAACCCGGCCAGGTACTTGGACAAGGCGTCGTGGCTGGAGAACAGAAACGTCGCCAGCACAATCAGCAGGATGCCTTTGAAAGGATGGTTGACGCCGGAAAGCGGTGTGCTGACAGTCATTGAATTCTCTTGCATGGCGGGCTGAACGCTTTTGTACTCAACCCGGTAATCTAGCAGCCGGGCTTGCGTCTGCCCCAAGAGCATAACCAAACACCGTGCGAACAGCGCACTAATTCATGGGTTTCGAGTCCAACGCTGCACGCTCACCGCCGCGTTGCACCCTTTTTAACCAAGGCCATGTCGCTATGAAAAAAACACTCTTTGTTCTTTCTGCCCTTGCCCTGCTCACCGCGTGCAACAAGGAACCCAAGGAAGCGCCCAAACCCGCACCAGCTTCCGTGCAAGCCACGCTGGTGCCGGCAACCCCACCGACCGATAAATGGGTCGGCAAATGGATCGGCGTCGAAGGCCTGAACCTGACCATCGCCAAGGACGACAGCATTGGCCGTGGCCACTACCTGCTTACCATGCAATATGGCCTTGATGCCGACGACTCCGGCACCTTCAAAGGCGAAGCCAATGAAGACGGCATCAGTTTCACGCGCCCGGACGGCCCGCAACAGTTGAGCGCCGGCGACGGTGAAGCCACGGGCCTTAAATGGCTGGTAGATAAAAAAGACTGCCTGATCGTCGACACCGGCGAAGGTTACTGCCGCGACTGAGGCGGCAAACCTGACATATCTTTCATCTGGCGCCCCTGCCGACACGGCCTGACAGCAGCGATACTAGGCAGCTCTCGTTGCTTGTCAGACAGCCGGGCTGGCGCCATGCCCCTGCACCAACAACACTGCTCTTAAATAAAGAGCGCAGGCTTAACGAGAGGACTGCACCCATGCTATGGAAAAAAGGCCGACGCAGCGACAACGTGGTGGACGCCCGCGATGACAGTGGCGGCGGCGGGGGCGGCATGCGCTTTGGCGGCGGCAAAGGCCTGAGCCTCACAGCAATTGTGCTGATCGTCGGCATTGGCTGGCTGACCGGCCAGGACCCGATGCAGATCCTCGGCCAGTTAAGCGGCCAAATGGAGCAAGCGCCCCCGGCGAGTACGCAGGCGCGCCAGGCGCCGCCGGCCAATGATCAACAGGCCGATTTCGTGCGCGCCGTGCTGGGCGACACGGAAGACACCTGGGGTCAGGTGTTCAAGGAAAATGGGTTGGTCTACAAGAACCCTAAACTGATTCTGTTCCGTGGCCGGGTCAATTCCGCCTGCGGAGGCGCCACCTCGGCCAGCGGCCCGTTCTATTGCCCGGCTGACCAGCAAGTGTATCTGGACCTGGATTTCTTCCGGGAGATGTCGCAACGCTTCAAGGCTTCGGGCGAGTTCGCCCAGGCGTATGTGATTGCCCATGAAGTCGGGCACCACGTGCAAACGCTGCTGGGCATCTCGGCCAAGATCCAGGCCGCACGCCAGCAAGGCCGGCAGATGCAAGGCGATGGCGGTTTACTGGTACGCCAGGAACTGCAAGCCGACTGTTTCGCCGGCGTGTGGGCCAACCGTGCGCAAAAACGCCTGAACTGGTTGGAGCCCGGTGATATTGAAGCCGCACTGAATGCGGCCAACGCCATTGGCGATGACCGTTTGCAGCAACAGGGTCAAGGGCGCGTAGTGCCGGACTCGTTTACCCATGGCACCTCGGCACAGCGGGTTCGCTGGTTCAAGACCGGCTTCGCAGAGGGCCAAATCACTCAATGCGACACCTTTACAGCCAAGAGTCTTTAAATGAATAAACGATTGGGTTTGCTGCTTAGCGCATTAGCGATGTGTTCCACCGCCACCTGGGCCGCCGAGAAAGAACATGGCGTCAAGGTGGTCAGCCCCGATCGTTTCCAACTGGATGCCGGCGCCTTGAGCCTGGGTTTGAGCCAGGACTGGAGCCAGCCGCTGCCCAATGTCACCCACGCGCTGATCATCGTGCACGGTCGCCTGCGCAATGCGCAGACCTACCTGCAAAGCGGCGAAGACGCGGCCCAGCACGCAGGCGTTGCCGCCAATACCCTGGTGATAGCGCCGCAGTTTCTGAATGAGTCGGACATCAAGCGCAACCACCTCGACAGCCAGGTACTGCGCTGGAACGGCAATGACTGGATGGCGGGCGACCCGTCGACCGGCCCAGGCCAAGTCAGCTCCTACGGCGCCCTCGACCAGATCATCAAACACCTGGGCAACCGCAAGTTGTTCCCCGCCTTGAAAGAAATCGTGGTAGCCGGCCATTCCGGTGGCGGCCAGGTGGTGCAGCGCTTCGCCCTCACCGGCCACGACCACCCGATGTTGCAAACAGAAGGCATCAGCCTGCGTTACGTGGTGGCTAATCCATCGTCCTACGCCTACTTCACCCCGCAACGCCCGGTGAAGTTTGATGTGGCCAGTTGCCCAGGCTTTAACGACTGGAAGTACGGCATGCAAAACCTGCCGGATTACGCCAAAAACCAGAGCGCGCAGCAGCTTGAGCAAGGTTACGTGTCACGCAACATCACCTACCTGCTGGGCCAGCAAGACACCGACCCGAACCACCCGGCGCTGGATAAAAGCTGCGAAGCCGAAACCCAGGGCGCGTATCGCCTGATTCGTGGGCACAACTATTTCGACTACCTCAAGCAGCGCCATCCGCAGTTGACGCAGAAGCTGGTGGAAGTGCCTGGGGTTGGGCACGACGGCGACAAGATGTTTACCTCGCCTGAGGGCGAGAAGGTGCTGTTTAGTCAGTAACTGACAAAACCGGATCAAAAATGTGGGAGCGGGCTTGCTCGCGAATGCAGACTTTCAGTCGACTCAACATTGACTGATCCACCGCTTTCGCGAGCAAGCCCGCTCCCACATTTGATCTTCAGTGTCTGGTTTAAATCATTCGGCGCAACGCCGCGCAATCCTCAGCATGCCAATCCGCCAGTTCCGGCCACGGGTTCTCCGGCAGATTAACCAACACGGTGCTGGTCCCCGCCGCCCGGCCGCAATCCAGGTCAAAGCGGTAATCCCCGACCATCACCATCGCGCTCGGCGCTACCTGCCAGGCAGTCGCCAGTTTCAGCAAACCACCCGGATCGGGTTTTGGCGGCGCATTCTCACGCCCCAGCACATCCTCGACGGCAAAGCAGTCCGCCAGGCCAATCGCTTGCAGGGTGATATGCGCCAACTCTTGCGCATTGCGCGTCAGGATGCCCAGGCGATAACCTCGCCCGGCCAGCTCGCGCACCAACTCCACCGCGCCAACAGCAGCAACCGAACCCACGGCCAGCTCGCGCTCATGCTCAAGCAACCAGGCATGCTTGGCCGCCGCCACATCCGCAGGCAAGGCTGCCAGGTGGGTGAGAATGTCGTCTTCAGGCGGGATATCAAGCGCCACGCGAATCGCGGCAAAATCATGCACGGCCACCGTGAGGGTGCCGTCCATATCAAACACCCAATGTTTAACGTCCGACAGGCTCATGCCCAATCCTTGCGATGGCGAATCAACCCTTCCTGGGTCACCGAAGCCACCAGTTGCCCGGCGCGGTTGTACACGCTGCCTCGCGAGAAACCACGGGAATTACCGGCCCACGGGCTGTCCATGGCATAGAGCAGCCAATCATCAGCGCGCAGATCGGCGTGGAACCACAACGCGTGGTCCAGGCTGGCAACCTGCATGTCTTTCTGCCACACCGTCTTGCCGTGGGGCAGCAGCGAAGTGGTCAGCAGGCCGAAGTCCGAGGCGTAGGCCAGCAGGTATTTATGCAGCGCCGGCGAATCGGCCAGCGCACCGTCAGCACGAAACCACACGTATTTGACCGGGTCGGACGGCTGCGGGTTGAACGGGTCTTTTTCGGTCACCGGGCGCACTTCGATCGGCTTGGGGCACAGCAGCTTGTCGCGCATGTGCTCGGGGATCAGGTGCGCGCGTTGCTTGGTCAGTTCCAGCTCCGACGGCAGGTTTTCCGGGCCGACCACCACAGGCATGGTGGTCTGGTGCTCGAAGCCTTCTTCGTCATACTGGAACGAGGTGGTGCAGGTGAAAATCGGGTTGCCCTTCTGGATCGCCGTGACGCGGCGCGTGCTGAAACTGCCGCCATCGCGCACGCGGTCCACCGAATACACCACGGGCAGCGCTGCATCGCCAGGGCGCAGGAAATAGCCATGCAGGGAATGCACGTGGCGCGCTTCCTCTACGGTCTGGCTGGCGGCCGACAGCGACTGGCCCAGCACTTGGCCGCCGAACAGTTGGCGAAAGCCCAGGTCCTGGCTGCGGCCGCGAAAGAGGTTTTCCTCGATCGGCTCCAGGGTCAGCAAGTCCACCAGATCTTCCAATACTTGGCTCATAGAGCAACTCCTACAATCAATAGAGCATTCCGGGCTGCTTATCCATGCAGCGTGTCCAGCCATTGGGCGCGGGTGATGCGGTACAACACATGATGGCGCAGCGGGTCATCGGCTGCGACCTTGGGTGTTCAAAATCTGCCTGCGGATCGTAATGCATACCGATGGCCTGCATGACTTTTTGTGATGGCAGATTGGCTTCGGTGGTGAAGGCGAGGATTTCATCCAACTGCAGGCGGTCGAAACCACAGCGCAGCGCGGTCCACGCCGCTTCACTGGCGTAGCCCAAACCCCAATGCTCACGGGCCAGGCGCCAGCCAATTTCTACCGCTGGGGTAAAGTCGGCCTCGAAGTTGACGTTTTGCAGCCCGGTCAGGCCGATAAATTCGCCGGTGTCCTTGCGCTGCAAGGCCCAAAAGCCAAAACCGTATTCGGCAAAATGCCCGCGAATACGGCCGATCAACGCAGCGCTTTCCAGGTGGCTCAGCTTGGCCGGGAAATAACGCATCACCTGCGGGTCGGCGCACATGCGTGCAAATTCCGTCAGGTCGCTGTCGCGCCATTGGCGCAGCACCAGCCGTGCGCTTTCCAATTCCAGTATCGGCTCCATGGGTCCCCCTCCCTTGCCATGTGCGTGAGTGTACAGCGCTGGTAAGATCCGTCGCAGGTTCCCGTCAGAAAATCCCATGCCTTTGCCATTGATCTACCACGATGACTACAGCCCTGAGTTCCCGGCGGACCACCGGTTCCCCATGGACAAGTTTCGCCTGTTGCGTGACCACCTTGTGGACAGCGGCCTGACCCAGGACAGCCACTTGCTGCGACCAGAGGTCTGCCCCGCCGAGATTCTGGCCCTGGCCCATGAACCTGGGTATATCCAGCGCTACATGAGCGGCGAGTTATCGCGCGAAGACCAACGCCGCCTCGGCCTGCCCTGGAACGAAGCACTGGCGCGGCGCACCGTGCGCGCGGTCGGTGGCTCAATTCTCGCAGCAGAAAAAGCCTTGGAACACGGCCTGGCCTGCCACCTGGCGGGCGGCACACACCACGCCCATTACGACTACCCAGCGGGCTTTTGCATCTTCAATGACCTGGCGGTGATCAGCCATTACCTGCTGGCCAGCGGGCGGGTCAACCGCGTGCTGATCTTCGATTGCGACGTACACCAGGGCGACGGCACCGCGCGCATCCTGCACGACACGCCGGATGCCATTACGGTGTCGCTGCACTGCGAAAAGAACTTCCCGGCGCGCAAGGCCCAGAGCGACTGGGACATCCCGTTGCCCATGGGCATGGGCGATGCCGACTACCTCAAAGTGGTCGACGACGCGCTCAACTATTTGTTGCCGCTGTACCAGCCCGATCTGGTGCTGTACGACGCCGGGGTGGATGTACACAAGGACGACGCCCTCGGTTACCTCAAGCTGACCGACGCTGGCGTTGCCGCCCGTGATGAAAGCGTGATGCGCCACTGCCTGGGCCGCGACATCCCAGTGATGGGCGTGATCGGCGGCGGCTACAGCAAAGACCGCCCGGCCCTGGCCCGCCGCCACGGCATCCTGCACCACAGCGCACAACGGGTGTGGGCGTCATCAGGTTGTCATTGAGTTGTGGGCGTTACCCACAATGCCTGTGGAACGGCCTGTGGATAACTTGAGCGTAAGGGCCTGAAAGCCAGCAGCCGTATGGCCTGTAGGAAAGTGTACGTTTTTTGATCAGGCAGCTACGCCGTCGTCGGGTAGAATGCTCGGCCTATTCAAGCGACCGTAGCCCTGCCCATGCCTCAGACCCCTTCCCAACACGTCACTATTATCGGCGGCGGCCCTGCCGGGCTGATGGCCGCTGAAGTCTTGAGCCTGGCGGGCGTGCGGGTGGACGTGTATGACGGCATGCCTTCGGTGGGGCGCAAGTTCCTGCTGGCGGGCGTGGGCGGCATGAACATCACCCACTCCGAGGCGTACCCGGCATTCCTGGCACGCTATGCCGAGCGCGCACCGCAGATGGCGCCGCTGTTGCGGGCGTTTGGTAGCGACGCCTTGTGCGAATGGATTCATGGCTTAGGCATTGAGACCTTTGTCGGCAGCTCCGGCCGCGTGTTTCCGACCGACATGAAAGCCGCCCCACTGCTGCGCGCCTGGCTCAAGCGCCTGCGCGACCAGGGCGTGGTTATCCACACCCGGCATCGCTGGCTGGGCTGGACCGACGACGGAGGTTTACTTATCCACAGCCCGGACGGCGATAAAACTGTCCACAGCGATGCGGTGTTGTTGGCCTTGGGTGGCGGCAGTTGGTCGCGGCTGGGCTCCGACGGTGCCTGGCTCAAGTTGCTGGAAGATAAGGGTGTGCCTTACACCGCGCTGCAACCGAGCAATTGCGGCTTTGAAGTGTCGGGCTGGAGCGAGTTGATGGTCAGAAAATTCGCGGGCGCGCCGTTGAAGAACGTCGCCATTGGCCTGGGCGATGACAAGCCTCGGCTGGGGGAATGCGTGATCACTACCATGGGTATCGAAGGCAGTTTGATCTACGCGCTGTCGGCGCCGATTCGCGAAACGATCAACCGTTATGGCTCAGCCACGGTGCATATCGACCTGTTGCCGAGCAAGCCGCTGGACAAGGTGCAGGCCGCCTTGGCCAAGCCCCGTGGCTCGCGGTCGATGAGCAAGCATTTGCACAGTCAGTTGGGTTTGGATGGGGTCAAAGCGGCGCTTTTGCGTGAGTTGGCACCCGCTGAACACTTTAATGATCCGGCGCAACTGGCGGTGGATATCAAGGCGCTGCCACTGACGCTGGTGAAGACACGGCCGATCGATGAGGCGATCAGCACGGCAGGCGGCGTGCCGTTTGAAGCGCTGGATGAGCATCTGATGCTCAAGCAATTGCCAGGCGTGTTTTGTGCCGGGGAGATGCTGGACTGGGAAGCGCCGACCGGTGGGTATTTGCTGACGGGGTGTTTTGCCAGTGGGCAGATGGCTGGGCGGGGTGTTCTTGAATGGTTGACCTGCGTCAATCAGCCGAAAACCGCCATGGATGAATAACTTTTAGCAGGCATTCACCGTCGCCCTTCACCCGTAAAGTCAGCAGGGTTTGCCCAGCCTGATTTCTACAACAAGCGGCGTTTAAGGCCGCGACAAAAAAACTGCTTTTCTGAACGGCCGCTGACCTGCACCTCGACAACGACTGTCTGCAACATCCGATGAACTTCCTGCACAGAAATGAGCATGGCTTCGTCCATGGGAAATCGCTGTCCTGCGTCTTCAATGGAACGTTGAGAGGGCGGACGATAAACCGTCTCTAATGCTTCACGCTCCAGATCATCCAACGCCGGTGTAGCCGCCAGAGCGTGCGCTCTACCTTCATCAGTTCTTTTCAACATATCTATCGCCCACTAACGTCGCGCGGTGTGCAGGTGACGGATCAGTAACAATTGCCTTGGGATTAATTGACCGCGACACCGTACTTGTGAACGGCATAATTAATACCAAACGACTCTTCCAACGCCTTAAGCTTCGGCGCACCAGCGCCCAATAGCTTTTCCAACTTAACCAGATAAGTACTCTGCACCTCGTAGGTTTTTTCACCCTCTTCGTCATTTTCAATGGCCGCGAGTTCATTGCGGTACTCACGATCCAGTTTCCGATACTCGCTCAACGCGGCGCCTCTTATATCATCGTAAGAGCGTTCCAGCTCTGCCTTGATTTTCGGCGACACATCAAACTTATTTTCTACGTGATCTATGTACCGTCTGAATGCACGAAAAGCCGGATACAAAGCCCCCGAGGATAGGTGAGCTTGTATTTCACCCACGAGGTCGTTCGCTGTTTTTTTTGCTTGTTCTACCTCGGCAGCTTTCGCCGCCTTGGCTTTTTTAGACTCAATAACGCCGATACCCGCGCCGGTTGCCAGCGCTCCACCGGCCAGAATGACTACAAAAGGAACCAAAAAAGCAGGCATTGTTATTCTCCATTACCGTCGATACGGATAAGCTATTTTGTTCTGACAGGCTTGTAACCGTGGCTGAACCCCTCACACGCCAACACCTTACAACTCGGCAAAAAAGCAAGCCGAGCATAAGCCGCGCCTTGGCCGACAGGCATTATTTATGCACTACTCAATGAACCAATCCGCTGGCCAACCAAGAACCTTGATTAAGTGTATAAAGAAATCCGGGGATATAATTGCTCCCAACGCTGCACTTCCCTGCGCAAAACGGCATCGTCTTGAGGTAAAACCACCTTCAACGCTTCTATGTACTCATGGTGTGCAACGGAAAGCGCGTGAGGATCATCTTGCAAAGACGCCTCTTTGACTTTGAACTCGCGACCTAACACTATCGCTTTTGTTTGGGCGTTAAAAACCAAATCATTAAGCATCCTGTCTAAATTCTTTTTGTCTTCAGGCGTTACCGACCCACGTTCATTAAACAACGTAATATGCTGTTTCAACGCCCTGATCGCTTGCGCAAATTCACCTTTCTTCGCATGTTCCTTATACGTTTCAAACGTATGATTCAATGACGTTTCAAATCTATTCCAGACCTTTTCTTCTTCTCTCTTTCTATCATTTTTATCGGCCTCCACTTTTTTCCAAATGGTTAACCCACCCAGCGCAACCGCCACATGAAAAATGGACATATCAACCCCACTGCTTAGTACATCATAAGTTAGTTAACTCACGACATCAGTGGCCCTCAAACGCCCTCAGTTCCAAAGCGTCACATGACATTTTATGACCAAAAAAGCACAACACTTAAAATCACAGTTTCAAATAGGCAATTAGTAACTTTTTGGGTCAGACGCCACTTCATATCCGGTTGAACGAGCGGCATTGCACCGCTCACTCAGTTCGCCAACCTTCAGCAGGTCGCGAAAAATCTACTTCTTCTTACGCGGTCCAGTATTAAACACCGGCACTTTACGCACCGGTTTAATCGAAGGCTCCGACGGTGCCACTTCCCCACTGTCCACCCACTTACCCAAATTGCGCTTGCCGCCACCGCCGCCCGACGTTTTAGGCTTCTTCGGCTTTTTCGGCTTCTTCACCACTTGCCCACTGGCATCGGTGTCCGGCACGCGGTGCTCAGGTTCGAAATCCGGCTCCATCTTGCGGGTCAGCGTCTGACGCGTGAGCATCTCGATGGCCGACAGCATGTTCACTTCATCGGCACACACCAGCGAAATCGCCTCGCCGGTGTTGCCGGCTCGGCCGGTACGGCCGATGCGGTGGATGTAGTCTTCAGCCACGATCGGCAGGTCAAAGTTGACCACCAGCGGCAAGTCTTCGATATCCAGGCCACGGGCCGCCACGTCGGTGGCCACCAGAATCTGCACGTCGCTGGATTTGAAACGGTCCAGCGCGCGTTGGCGGGTGGCTTGGGGTTTGTCGCCATGGATGCCATCGGCATTGATGCCCAGGCCCTGCAACTTGTCCACCAGCGCATCCACGCCGTTACGGGTCTTGGCGAACACCAGCACCTGCTTCCAACGGCCTTTGCGCATCAAGTGCACAAACAGCTCCGGCTTGCGCTTCTTGTCCACCGGCACCACCCACTGTTTCACGGTGCTGGCGGCGACGTTGCGCGGGCTCACTTCGATACTCAGCGGGTCGTTGAGCATCTGCCCGGCCAGTTGGCGAATTTCATCGGAGAAAGTCGCGGAAAACAGCAGCGTCTGGCGCTTCTTCGGCAGCATGCGGTAGATGTTCGCCAGCTCTTCGGAGAAGCCCAGGTCGAGCATGCGGTCGGCTTCGTCCAGCACCAGGGTTTGCAGCTGGTTGAGTTTCAGCGCGTTCTGGCGGAACAGGTCGATCAGGCGGCCAGGCGTGGCGACCAGAATGTCGACGCCCTTGCGCAGCTTCATCATCTGCGGGTTGATGCTCACACCGCCGTACACCGCGTAAGTGGTCAGCGGCAGGTTCTGCGCGTACTCGGCGACGCTGGCGTGAACCTGCTCGGCCAGTTCGCGGGTGGGGCACAGAATCAGCGCACGCGCCGAGTTGGCGGCGACTTTCGGCCCTTCCATGGTCAGCAACTGCAGGAGCGGCAGTGCGAAACCAGCAGTTTTGCCGGTGCCGGTCTGCGCGGCGGCCATCAGGTCGCGACCGGCCAGCACCGCCGGAATGGCTTGCGCCTGCACCGGCGTCGGGGTCTGGTAGCCAAGCGTCTCAAGGGCGCGCAGCAAGGGTTCGATCAGGCCAAGTGTGGCGAAAGTCATGTGTTTACCGTAGGGAAAGTTCAGCGCCATAAGCGGGTAAAAAAAGCCGTAATGCGCCGCAGTTTACCTTATTTCCGGCCTGGGCTTGCGCCACTGGGGCAGGCTGATCAATAGCACCGCGCTGATGATCACCAGCATCGCCAGGGCTTCTTCCATGCCGATGGTCTCACCGACGAACACAATGCCCAGCAACACCGCGACTGCCGGGTTCACATAGGCATAGCTGGTCGCGGCCGCCGGGCGCACGTGCTTGAGCAGGTACATATAGGCATTGAAGGCGATGATCGAGCCAAACACGGCCAGGTACGCCAAGGCCAGCCAGCCTTCAATCGGCGGCACAGAATGCAAGCGTTCGCCGGAGAGCGCACTGCCCACCAACAGCAAAGCACCGGCGACGATCATTTCCGCCGCACTGGCCATCGCACCGGGAGGTAACGGCAAATGCCTGCTCCACACCGAGCCGAAGGCCCAGGAGGCAGCGGCGAACAGCAACAACATCGCACCGGCTGGGCTCGATTGCAGGTTGGAGCCCATATTGAGCATGGCAATGCCGATAATCCCCAGCACTACCCCGGCCCACTCCAGGCGGGTATTACGTGCGCCCCAGAAATAGCCGCACAGCAACGTGAACAATGGCACCGTCGCCACCGCCAATGCAGCCACACCTGAAGTGACCCCCGTGTGCTCAGCCACCGACACCGCGCCATTGCCGAAGGTCAGCAGCAAAATGCCGATCTTGGCCGCAGCCTTCCACTGCATCCACGTCGGCGCAGGTGCCCCGCGCCAGCGCAAAAAGCCATACATCGCCAAACCCGCGACCAAAAAGCGAATCCCGCCAAGCATCAGCGGTGGCCAGTATTCAACGCCGATTCGAATCACGAGGTAGGTGGAACCCCAAATCACATACAACGCAAAAAAGGCAGCGATCAACGGTAACGGAAAGCGACGTGGGCCAGGCATTGGGCGGCTCTATGGCAGGAGATGGGAGGCTTATTCTAAAAAGGCAGCACGCTAAACATAAGTTACAAAACCTGTTTAAAGCGCCCATACACTTTTCAAAACATGGTTATGAGGGCTATAACCCGTGCTTTCGAAAGCCACGCGTTGCTGGAGCCTTATCATGGACAAATACGACCGCATGCTCCTCAGCGCCCTGCTCGAAGACGGCCGCGCGTCCTACGCGCAATTGGCCCGCACGGTAAACCTTTCTGCGCCCGCCGTGGCTGAACGCGTGGCCAAACTTGAGGCCAGCGGCGTGATCACCGGGTATCAGGCCAAGGTGGACATGTCCAAGGTCGGCTTGCCGATTCAGTGTGTGATTGAACTGAGGTTGACCAACCATGGCAGCCAGAAGGTCTACGACGCGCTGGCTGAAATTCCCGAACTGACTGAATGCCACCGGGTCACGGGCGACCCATGCGTGATCATGCAGGCGGCGGTGGGTTCGATGCCGCAGCTTGAGAACCTGATTAACCGGGTGGCGAAGTTCGGGTTCAGCAAGACCTCGATTATTTTGTCGAGTGCGATAGAACGGCGGGTGCCGTTGGGGCAGTTGGAGGGTAAAACCACCTGACACCGATCGTTCCCACGCTCTGCGTGGGAATGCAGCTCAGGACCCTCAGCGTCTGCCCTTGAAGTCGTGACGCAGAGCGTCACCGGAGGCATTCCCACGCGGAGCGTGGGAACGAGCAAAAAGTGGTGGCTGATACACCGCCATCGCAGGCAAGCCAGCTCTTATCAAACAAAAAATAACCCATTGTTTTTGCTCTTAAAAATCAAGCCGCTTTAACCAGCTGCAACCCCAACTTTCGCGCCTTGCGCTCCAAGGCGCGCAGTTGCCGGTCCCGGCTACGCTCTTCAAATTCCTCCATTCCTTTCTCAACATAAGGCTGACCTTTGGTCAGCATCGCGTAGATCAGTCGTGCCAGTTGATGCGCTGTCGCCTTAATCGCGCAACAGGTGTCCATCCGGGTCAGGCGCGCTCGGTGGCTGGCACCGATAAAGCTTTTGTCGTTGCGTGCAATAGAGGCGGCTTGCTTCAGCGCTTGGGCAGCTCGATTAATCACTTTCACAGTCTTTCCAGGAAGGGGTTTTCCTCCCGAAATTCTCGTCGGCGGTGCAAGACCTAGCCACGAACAGAAGTGCTGCGAAGTCGGAAAGCGTGATAAATCCGCCCCCAATTCACTGGCCAAAACCAAAGCCGTGTCGATTCCTATGGTTGGGATTGCGGTCAAATCCACGCCCATGACCTTGTTCAGTGCGCGATGCAAAATCAGTTGCTGCTCATTTGAGCGGTGTGGGTTGCGCA